>DATMEE010000249.1:0-3313 GCA_035557035.1 Phycisphaerae bacterium | reverse complement strand
ACCCCGATCCGGATAATACGTCCCGGCCGCAACCCACACCTCCTGGACCGCCCCGCGCGAACGCACCGCCAGGCCGATGCCGGCCTGCACGTCCTTTAGCGCCGTGGCCCAGCTCGATCCGTTGCCCCCCGGCGCGGCCGCGGCATTCACGTAGATCCGCGACGGCGGCAGAGGCGTGACCTGGCTCGGCCGGAAATTGGCGATGGTGAACGCGGTGAGGTTATGTGTCGCCGCATTGTCACACCAGCCGCCGTGCTCATCCGTGCCCCCGATGGGCTGATCGCCGACGATGATGTTGGGATTCGAGAAGTAGGGCACCGTGATGCCCGGCGGATACGCCATGATGTCTTTGTTCGGCTCGCAGGGCCATGGCGTTGTGCACGGAGGCGGCTCGGCCACCTCGCAGCGCTGCCGAAAGCCCCAGGCAAAATCGAAAAACGGCGAGCCGCCGGGGTTGCACCGGTCGTGCTGGCAGCCGAAATTGTGGCCCAGTTCGTGCGCGAGCGTCGGGAGCGTGGCATTGTCCTCGCGCATCACGCTGAAGCCGTAACGGCCGTCGTCATACGGATTCACATTGTAAAGTTGATACGCGACGCCACCGGCGGTAATTGTATTTCCGACCCACAGCGTCACCAGATCGCCGCCGTACTGATCCCGATCCGCATGAACCGTGTCGAGATGGCCATCGTCTATACTCACCAACCGGTCAAGCGCCTCGAACGGATCCGGGCCTTCGTTGTAACTGATCGAAGCCACGCGAATAACACTCAGCGTCACATCGATGTCGCTGTTGTCGTATGCCTGGTTTGCATAATCGACCGCCACGTCGATTTCGGCCTCAAGGTTCGCAAGATTGCCCGCCGCCAAGAGAGCGGCGGGGGTGTAATAGACCATCAGCTCTACGACCGAGTTCGTGTCGGCCACGAATCCGCCGAGAGACGTGAACTCCGTGGGACAGATGCTGGCGCCCACACCTCGCGGCGATCCTTCATCATCCACAGTGGACTTCCGCGACATGGCCGCCGGATCGGGTTCCCCGCTCTCGGTGACGCCGGGATGCCCCGTTTGCCGCGGTCGAGCGAGCTGCGGGAGATCGATCGCCCCGCAGTTCTGCCCGGCCCTATCAGACAAATCGATTTCTCGAACCAGCGCGACGCCGTTGCCCAGCGGCTTTAGATCAAAGAGACCCACTCCCGGCACGGTAATGCTCCCGGCCACCGCCCCTTCGTGCAGAACGATGATCACGCAGCTTCCTTCGACGCCTTCGATTCGGCCCGCCAGATGAACGTCTCCGGATCCGTCCGCCTGCGTCCGATGAAGCAATGCGTCGAACTTGACATCCGGAAACAGATTCAACTCGACGAGCACCGCCGATGGCTGCCCAGATGAGGTAAGAGCTGCAAGATCAATCGCTGCCGGTGCGGTCCGCCTGGCATGATTCGCAAGAGCAGGCCGCTGGATCAACAAACTATCGAGTTGATCGCTGGAAAAAGTTTTGGACACCGGAACAAAGAGTTTCGGACGCTCCGAACCATTCGCCGCAAACGCCGGACAGGCGGCGGCTCCCATAAAAAGCACCGTCCAAGTTACGGTGGATGCTCTGTGCAGGCATGGAATACTCATGGTGTCCTCGAAAAGCGGTCAGCCCAAAGACTCCCGCCCAAGGGGGAATCGTCAAACGCTCATTATACCGATACGCGACGCTCATTCTCAACCTTGCCCGCCTGCGCCCCGGTTTTGAGCGTGAATCGTTGCCGCGGTCCTCGTTTGTTTCGCTATTGCCCGGAAGTCGCGGCGGGTGTACCGGAAAGCTGACTGATCGAATTCGCAAGCCGATCCAGCGTTCTGATAGACCCGAAATAGGGGATAGGGATTCTGGATCGGAAATGGCGGAAAACGGGCGATAATTTTTGACCTTTCCCTGCGGTTTCGGGCATACTATGCGGAAATCCACGATATGAAGAATGCGTCGCGGCGGCCCCAAGAGTGGGTGCTTTTCGCGTGGAGGTGGTTTGGGTGCATCAGAAATTCCTTTTGTCGGCAATAAGCCTGGTAGGCCTGCTCGTTTGCAACCCGGCCTTTGCACGTTCCGCCTGCGTACAGCCGGCGGAGCTCGCGACCGCGAACGGGCAGGGTGAGCCGGAAGAAAACGAAAAGAAATCAAGCGCCGCCTCCAAGCCGCAAGTCGAAGTTTTCGTTCCCTCCATCGAGCGCTTGTCCGCGGCCGCCCGTCGCTCGCGAACCGCCCAAATCTACCGCGGCCTCTCGGCGATGTTGCCATCCCTTGAGAACGAAACCGGCGAGGGATTGAACGTCGAAGCAGTGGTAAAGCTCCTTTCCCGGGTGCGTTCATGGGATGACACGTCGTTGGCCATCGCCATATTCACGCAGGACCGCGAGGGCCGGCCGCGCTGGCTCATCCGGGTGGACTGGCCGGTCACGAAACTGGTTGAGCGGGTTCGCGAAGTGCTTGCCGACGAAGCCGGCAAAGAGATTTTCAAGAACATCGAGCTGAAAGAGGGCGACGACGGCGTCTATCGACTCGAGCTTCCGGAAATGGAGCTGGCGGTTCTGAAATCGCACGCCGACGGCTCGATGATCGCCTCCGCCGCAAGCGTCGCGATGCCGGCGAAAATCTTCGGTCTGGAGACGAAATCCCCAAGGAATGACTCAGCAAAAAAGAAGTCCTTCCTCGCATATTGCAGCTTGAATCTCGACGCGGGAGAAGAAGAGCAAAAAGGCTCCTCCTTCTTTTCCGGAATCGCGGGAATCTCGGCCGTTCGTTATGTCGTCAGCCTGAACAAAGATGCCGAATGGGTCGAGCAATTCGCTGTCTCTTGGAATCCACTCCTGGGCGCCGCCATAAAACTCGCGGTGCAAAAGGCGAGACACCCGTTCGATTGCCCGAATGATGCCTATGCCGTGGCCGTCCTCAACCTCGGCCTCGGCGAGGGAATGGCCGATGCGCTCACCGGCCTGCCCATCGGAACCATCGGCGATCGCGCCGGCAGCGAAATGCTGTTCGCCGCCGTGCCGGGCACCGGCTTTCTCCCGATTCCCGACACCTTCTACGTCCTTCGGGCTCAGGGGCGAACCGAAATCATCCAGTCGATCCGCAAGGCCATCCGAAAGGAAACCAGCCGCCGGGCCGAGGATGACCTGCCGCCGCGCTGGCGAGAAATGAACATTGACGGCAAAACGGTTTTCTGGCGCGATCCGGCCGCCGACGGCTCATACGGCCTGATACCAATGACCTTCCGAACCGTAATTTTCTTCGACGGCCCGGGATCGAATGACGAAGACGAAGACTCTC
>DATMEE010000248.1:0-6178 GCA_035557035.1 Phycisphaerae bacterium | reverse complement strand
ACAGGCGGATGCGGTGTTCATGGCCCGCGAGTTTTTGCGCGATCCGTATTGGCCGTTGCGAGCAGCGCGAGAACTGGAGCAACCGATCGCGTGGCCGGTCCAATATCTCCGGGCCGGTCCGAAGGGTGCGCAGCCCCGGGTTCCGGTGGACCTGAAGAGCTTCGAATCGTGCTTCGAAGAACAACATGGCGTTCCGGAATAAGATTCAACAGGAGGCCACAGAGAAAACGGAGTTGTAGGGCGTCCGCCGCGGCGGATGCCGAATCGTAATCAGTTGGCGGAAATGAGTTCCGACATGGCGTGGCGCGGCAGGTCCATTGTGAAAATGCAACCCTGGGCTTCAATGTCGCGCACGGTGAGAGTTCCCCCATTGGCTTCGACACTGCGCCGGGAAATGGAGAGTCCCAGGCCGAGACCGCTACTATCGGCGCCGCCCTGGGTAAAGGGCAGGAACATTCTTTCCGCGTCACCAGGCGGAAGACCGCCGCATTTATCTTCTACCTCGATGCGGATGCGATCGCCCATTGCGTAGACCTTTAGAAGGACTTCGCTAAGAGGATGGGTGAACTTAAAGGCGTTTTGCAGCAAATTCGCCACCGCCGCCAGGAGTAGTTCCCGGTCGGCATCAAGCGCCAGTTTCGAGTCCACGTAGGAAACCGTAAAGACGCATTTGCTAACCTGCGCCTCCAACGCAGCGGCGAGCTGCACTTCGGCGATGAAGTCGGCCAGGGAAAACAACCGGTGTTGCATCGGGATTCCGGCCGACATGCGGGCCTCGGAGAGCGAGCGATCGATGAGACGGCGCAAGGCCACCAAGCTTCGATCCAGGACGGATCCGGTGGCGCCGGTCAATCCCACCGAACCAGATTTGATGGCACTAAGCGCGAGGGTCGCGGAGTTGAGCTGGTTTCGCAATTCGTGAGCGAAAAATCCCAGCCGCTCGTTGTCCCGGGCGTCCTTGTCCGCAAACATATTATCGCGTTGCACGTTGAATTCGGTAGCAGCGACGGCGATCGCATTATCCAGGCAACGGTTGAGAGTCCGAAATTCGTCGTTCGCAATCGGGGCATTAAGTTCGACCGCGAGATCCGTGATGGCCTGGCAAAGATCGCCGTAATCGTGCACGACCTGGTCAATCGTGAACCCGTGCTGCAATAGCTCGCGACCATGCTCTTTAGCCGACGCCCCCATCTCGGACAAAACGGCTTCCGCCCCGCCGGAGGGACCCGACATTCTGTGGCTTTCCCCGGGCTCCGAAGCCTCCTCGGCCTTGAGGGTCTTAATGATCTGATCGAGGAAGAGGGTGATCCCATGTTCCAGCTCCTCTTTCGCTGCTTTGGGCACGGGCCGTTTAGCGACTTTCATCCGGCATCGCTCAATTAGTTCGCCGCGATTCTCGGTGAGGAATTCGTGCATCATGACAGCAAGGCTATTAGGGGTTCGTGGGGCAGAGGGAAGGGGCCGCACTCGCGGTCGATTGACGCTGCGACGTTTACTGCCAACAGGTTACGTCATGACCGTAGATTAGGCAAGGCCCTACAAAGAGGAGAAAATTCGAAACGAAGCACTCTCCCGTTTAGATCATTTCCGACTCTTTTGGTGTTCGAGTTTGTTTCGGATTTCGAGTTTCGGATTTCGGATTTGAGAGCCCGGCCGCTCCTTACCGCGTTACGGCGACATTCGAATTTCGAGTTGCCACCGGCGAAAGCGGTTGCATGAAATTGCTTTCTCTAGAAAGCGGCCGCGGCCCGCGCCAGAAGGTAGCTGATCAGCGCAGTCGCTGGCAGCGTGAGGACCCAGGCCCAGACAATCCGCTCGACGACACCCCACTTTACTCCGCTGAAGCGCTTCACCGCCCCGACCCCCATGATGGAGGTGGAGATGACATGGGTGGTGGAGAGGGGAATGCCATGCACGCTGGCAGCGTGGATGATGACGGCTGCGGTGGTCTCGGCCGCGAACCCGTGCACCGGCTGAAGCTTGACCATCTTGTGGCCGAGAGTGCGGATGATCCGCCAACCGCCGGCCGCTGTGCCCGCGGCCATCGTGGCGGCGCAGAGGATCACCACCCAGCTTGGAACTTTGAATTCGGGCGTCTGGAGGAAATCGAACATGGGAGGCAGATCCGCGAAAGCGCCGCTTTGCGTCGCGGTGAAAAGCGCGAGCGCGATGATCCCCATGGTCTTCTGCGCGTCATTGGTCCCGTGGCTATGGGCCATCCACGCAGCGCTGACGAGCTGCATTTTCCCGAAAATCTTCTGAACGATGTGCGGCGTAAAAGGGCGGAGCAATGCGAAGAGCAGCGCCATCAGAATCCCCCCGAGCAAGAAACCAATGACCGGCGAGGTGAACATCGGCACGACGACTTTTGGCCACAGTCCCGTGTCCCACTTCAGCACCGACCAATCACCGTGGGCGGATGCCAGGGCCGCGCCACACAAGCCTCCGATGAGCGCGTGACTGGAACTCGAGGGCAGGCCCAGCCACCACGTCAGCAGGTTCCAGGCGATGGCGCCAAGCAGCGCGCAAAGCACTGTCATCATCGTGATGACCTGCGCGTCGACGATCCCTTTCCCAATCGTCGACGCGACGGCCGTTCCCATAAGAGCGCCGGTCAGATTGAAAAACGCGGCGAGCGCAATCGCCTGCCGCGGCGTGAGCACTTTGGTCGAGACGACCGTCGCGATCGCATTGGCCGCATCGTGGAAGCCGTTGATGTATTCGAACGCGATGGCCGCGATGACCACGATGATGAACAGAAGCATGCGTGCCTCGGGGTTCGACTTACGAATACTTGAGCACGACCTGGAGAATGATGTTCCCCGCGTCGCGGCAACGATCGATCACTTTCTCGAGAAGCTCGTAGAGATCGCGCAAGAAAATGATCTGCTTGGTGTCGTACTCGCCATGGAATAAGTCGCGCAGCAATTCCAGCTCGAGCTTATCGGCGTCTCCTTCGATGGTTTGGAGGATGGCATTTTTCTCGCGAGCCGTCGCCACATCGGTCCCTTTGCGAAGTGCCTTCACCATGGCCAGGACGGTTTCCGCGGCCTGATCGAGCAACTCCAGGTGCTTCTTGAAGCTGCGGCCATGCAGCTCGCCTGGAAAGATCACGATCCGCTCCCCGATCTTTTCCACCGTCTTCGGAATCTTATAGAGCGCCGCGGCCAGGGCCTGGATGTCCTCCCGTTCCAGCGGCGTGATAAACGTTTTGCAAAGCTGCTCCGTCAACTCCTGGGTGATCTCTTTATCCCGGCGCCGGCTGTGGATGAATTCTTCCAGGCTTTCCGGCGACTCGTGGCGCTCGAGCTTCGCCAGCAACGCGACCAGATGATGCACGCTGCCGTCCGCCTGCTCCGCGCTGGCCTCGAGCAAATCGAAAAATTTTTCGTCGTGTCCGAGGAACTTTCGAATTGAAAACATATGCTCCTTCAGCCGGGCAACGACCATATGGCCATCCGAGCCGCCTCAGGAACATCATTTTAGGTGCCGTCCGACAAGCCGAAAAGAGAGTTTGGAAAGGCGCCGGAGGCGCCAAGGAGTATGGCCCGGAGTGAAGCGCAGCGGAACTCCGGGAATCATCAAAAGAATCCCAACCCCTGAATAGGGGTGACGGACATCGTCGTGCTGGCGAATACAGCAACGTGTTGGAGACGCCACTCTCCGTCGCCCCTTCCGGGGCTCGAACGCTTAGATCCGTAAAGATCCCCGAAGCTCACTGCGCTCGCTCCGGGCTATATTCCGGCGCACCCTTCGGGTGCCAAGAGGCAACCGGCGTCTGCAAGGCTGAGACCGATTCTAACTGTGCAGCTAGCGCCTAATGCTGGTGCCGAATATCTTCCGCCGCTGCCGCGTAAACGGCGTCCTCCGCCATGTTGGTGGCGTGATCACCGACGCGTTCGAGACAGCGCGAGATAAAAATCAGGTTCAGATAGCCACGGAGCTGCGACGGATCTTCCGCCATGCGTTCGATCAGGCGGCGACCGGCGGCTGAGTTCATATCATCCAAGGCCTGGTCTCTTGGAACTACCGCGCGGGCGAGCTGGACGTCCTCGCGCACGTAGGCGTCGATCGCGTCCTTGAACATCGCCATGGCGTGGGTGTACATCGGCGTGATCAATTCCACTTCGAGCAACGCGGGATGTTGATTCAGTTTGCGCGCCCGCCGGGCGATGTTCGTCCCCTGGTCCGCCATGCGCTCGAGGTTCGACGAGAGTTTCATTGCTGATACGACTCGTCGCAGGTCCGACGCGACCGGCTGAAAACGCAGGAGCAGATCGATGCCATCCTTGTCCATTTGCTTTTCGAGCTGGTCGATTTCCTCATCGTCGGCGATGGCGATCGCGCACATTTCGTCGTCCCGCTGCATCAGGCCGTTAATGGCGCGATCGAGGCTGCGCTCCGTCAGGCTCGACATCATAAGGACGTTGTTGCGCAAGGAAGAGAGCGCTTCGTCGAAGGTTCCAAGAATATGCCGGGGTGCGTTCATGGCGCGGCCAAAAGGGTTGAGAGGTTGAGGGGTTGAGAGGGTGAAAGGTTGAAGATCAAAAACATAAAGGGATCAACCGAAACGGCCGGTGATGTATTCCTCCGTTTGCCGCTGACCGGGATTCGAAAAGATCTTCGCGGTGGCGTCGAACTCGATCAGCCGGCCAAGGTAGAAGAAGCCCGTGTAATCGGAGCAGCGGCCCGCCTGCTGCATGTTGTGGGTAACGATGACGATCGTGTACTCCTGTTTCAGCTGGCGGATGAGTTCTTCGACTTTCGCGGTCGCGATCGGATCGAGCGCGGAACAGGGTTCGTCCATCAGAACGATCTCCGGTTCGACCGCCAGGGCGCGCGCGATGCAAAGGCGTTGCTGTTGGCCGCCCGACAGTCCGTAGCCGCTGACGTGCAGCCGGTCTTTCACTTCCTCCCAAAGCGCTGCGGAACGCAGGCTTTTTTCCACCGCCTCATCGATCAATGTTCGCTTCGTCACCCCGGCGATGCGCAAGCCGTAGGCGACGTTGTCGTAGATCGATTTCGGAAATGGATTCGATTTCTGAAAGACCATGCCGACGCGCCGCCGGAGATCGACCACGTCCAAGCCGGGGGCGTTGATGTCGACGCCTTCAATCCGGATCGAGCCGCCCGAAATTTTCGCGATGTCGATCAGGTCGTTCATCCGGTTCAAGCAACGCAAAAGCGTCGTCTTGCCGCAACCCGACGGTCCGATGAAGGCGGTGACCGCTCGCGCTGGAATGTTCAAACTGACGTCGTGCAGGACCTGGTGCGCGCCGTATTTGAAGTCGAGATGCTCGATCTCGATCATCCCGCGTTCCACTTGTCGCTCGGGCATCGGCGCTGGCTGGTTGATGACAGATTGTGAAGTTGATTCCGGCATTTCGGCTACGCTTACCATGATAGGCGACTCCTGCTTCGTTCTCGCAAGATAATTGATGTGAGGGCGATCAGCATGACGAGGAAAAGGAAGACGAACGCGCCTCCGTATTGGACGCCCTCGGTGTACTCGTTCTGCGGGATCTTCGAGCTGACAACATAGATATGATACGGCAGGGCCATCACGCCCTGGAAAATGAAGTCGGTGAACTTTGCCACCTGCCACGGCATCTCATCCTTCATGGCGTAGGCGGCGGTGAACATGATTGGCGCCGTTTCGCCGGCGACCCGCGCAATACCGAGGATCGACGAAGTCAGGATTCCAGGCAGGGCATAGGGCAGGACGTTCTTGCGGATCGTTTGCCATTTGCTGGCGCCGAGCGCCAGCGAACCTTCGCGTAAACCCTGTGGGACGGCCCGAAGCGATTCTTCGCTCGCGGTGATGATCGCCGGCAGAACCATCAACCCGAGCGTGAACCAGCCTGCGATGAGCGAAACGTTCCAGCCGAAAAAGATGACGAACAATCCGAAACCGAAAAGGCCGAAGACGATCGAAGGCACGCCGGCAAGATTCAGAATCGCGACTCGCACCAGGCGAATCAGGGGCCCGTTGCGGCTGTATTCGCTCAGGTAAATGGCGCTGCTGATTCCGATGCCGAGCGCGAGAATCATCGATCCGATTACGAGCAGCGCGGTGCCGACAATGCAGGGCCAAATACCGCCTGCCGAATAGGCGATGCTGGTCGCCTCCACTTCCACGCCCGGATGCTCAAGTTTCCAGGCACGAAACTGCCGGTCG
>DATMEE010000247.1:0-12828 GCA_035557035.1 Phycisphaerae bacterium | reverse complement strand
CTTGGCTCCCCGAAATACCCCGGCGCGGGAACGCACGATGCCTGGTGGGCGCCGGACCAGATATTTGATTTCGACATGAGCAATCTCTATGCCCATCACGATGAAGAAGCCATCATGGATGGCGGCCCCAGCGCCATGCCCGGAGCGGCGGCGAGAGAATTCCGAATCTATCTCGAATCCATCTTGCGGGCTCGCGACCCGATACATGTGTTGCTGACAATCACCTATTGTATAGGTCTCTTCCCGGCGATGATGTATCACGTCGCATCCAATCCGAAACGCAAGTGACGAAATCCACTATGACCGCCACACCGCCGACTGTCGCCCCTGATATTGCAGAAGACCTTCCGTTCCCCATCGATGCGCTCGCCGCGATTCAGTCCTTGCGCGACGTCAAACCCGTGCGGCAACCGATCACCTGCTCCGACCCACGTGCGAACTGCGAGATTGCCGTCGGCTCCTCTTGGCGCCGAGTGGAAGACTTCGCCGATTCTCGATTCGGAACGAAAACCCTGATCGCTTACAACCAACCCAGTCTCCCCGGCGCACACGTGCGCGCCGCGGTCACCAGGGTGCCGCGTGAGATCAATCCTTCCGATTTTCTAAGGATCCTGATCGCGAAATCCAGTGCCCGAATCGTGCGCGAACGTCTCATCGCAGGGACCGTTGGCGAGTTGCCCGATTTCTTGACCATCGAAAGCCTGGCCGGCGTGCAGACGGTCACTCGACGCAATGCAACCAAAGATGCCGACCGCATTTTCATGGTTGAAGCCGGGATGCCGCGCAGCGATTACGCCGCAGCGGCAAATGAGCTATTGGTTACAGCCGCCTCGTTTAAGCTGAGCAATCCCGAAGGACGGCTGACGGCCGAACCGTTGCGCACGATCGCTCTGGCCCGCCCGCGTTTCCGGGCGGCGGTTCCAGCTTCGTGTGAGCTTTACCCCAGTGAACCGCCCGCGCCTGGTCGAGTGCGCATGCGTTTGCGGGATCCCGCGGATGGCGGCCGCGCGGCATGCCTCTTGGACGTCGCAGAGCGTGCGGATCGCGACACACTTCAAGATATTCTCGTCCAACATTTGCGTGAGATGGAGGACCGCGGCATTCGCGGGAGTGACGTACGGATCGAGCCGTGGCTGGGAAACCATTGCTTTCGCGAGGCGTCGATCTCTCTCGCAGTCGTGGATGTTGGCGGTATTTCGTGCGACTGGCGCTTGATGCTCCTGGAGCATCCCGCGACGGTGGTCCTCATCAGCATGATTGGTCCTGCATTTCGGCGCGACCCTGGACGCTGGGCGATCAACAAGCGGACATTCGAAATATTGGCTTTGTCGTCCACCGTGGAAACCTGAATGGGAACATCCTTTCCCAAGGAATTCTCGCTAAACAGGCTCCCTAATTGTCCGCGCTTTATCGGCGATTGGCGGCCACATACTAACGCATTAGAATCCGCACATGCGACTTTGCGAATCTGGTTTTCCGCGCCTTTTGAGGAGCACCATGTCAACGACTCTAACCCAGGAATCCAAAACCGCCGACCATCTCCGCATCGCCGACGAGTACGGCGCGCACAACTATCATCCCCTCCCCGTCATCATCGAATCCGGCGAGGGGTGCTGGGTGACCGATGTCGAGGGCAACAAGTTCCTCGACATGCTCGCCGCCTACTCCGCCCTGAACTTCGGCTACTCCAACGACCGCCTCATCGCCGCGGCCACCAAGCAGCTCAACAAAGTCACCCTCACCTCGCGGGCCTTTCACAACGACCAGCTCGGCCCCTTCTGCCGCGAGCTGTGCGACTTGACCGGCTACGAGGCCGTGCTGCCGATGAACAGCGGCGCCGAGGCGGTCGAGACTGCCGTCAAGATGGCACGAAAGTGGGGCTATCAGAAAAAGGGCATCGACGCCAACAAGGCCGAGATCATCTGCGCCCGCGGGAATTTCCACGGCCGCACGACGACCATCGTCAGCTTCAGCACCGACGAGCAATACCGCGACGGCTTCGGGCCCTACACACCGGGCTTCCCGCTGGTGCCGTTCGGCGACGTGGATGCCCTCGCGAAGGCGGTCAACAAAAACACCGCCGCCTTCCTCGTCGAGCCGATCCAGGCCGAGAGCGGCATCCTCGTCCCGCCTGAGGGCTACATGCGCAAAGTCCGCGAGCTTTGCACGAAAAACAACATTCTCTTCATCGCCGACGAAGTCCAGACCGGCCTCTGCCGCACCGGCGACCGCTTCGCTTGGCAGCATGACGGCACGGAGGCACGGCCCGACGCGATGTGCCTCGGCAAGGCCCTCGGCGGCGGCATCGTGCCGATCTCCGCGGTCGTCTCCTCGCGCGAGATCATGAGCGTCTTCAAGCCCGGCGACCACGGCTCGACCTTCGGCGGCAACCCGCTGGCCTGCGCCGTCGGCCGCGTGGCGATCGACATGATCAAGAACGATGGTCTCGACAAGCGATCGAACGAGCTTGGCGCATACTTCAGGGCGGAGCTTCAGGCGGTCGCCGCACCCGCGGTCAAGGAGGTTCGCGGCCGCGGCCTGCTCATCGGCGTGCAGATCAAGGCAAATTATCCGAAGGCCCGCTGGTTCTGCGAGAAGTTCATGGCCGAGGGCATCCTCTGCAAGGACGCCCACGACGATGTCATCCGCTTTGCACCGCCGCTGATCATCGAAAAGAGCGACATCGACTGGGCCATGGAGCGAATCGGCCCGATCCTGATGTCCGCTGGTCCGAATGGTTGAAGGGGGGCAGCGTTGCCGTTTGTTTTGCTGTATAATTTGGAACACTCGCATGGAAAGAGTCGTCCGCCGATTTTCGTCGTTTAAGGAAGCTGAGGAGGCCGATCGCGCGTACTATCGCTCGCTGACTCCTAATCAGCGGATGGAGATTCTGTTCGAATTGGTTCGGATGCACCACGGCGATGATTCCACACCTCCACCAAGACTTCAAAGAGTTTATCGAATTACTGAACGCCAGGGGCGTTAAGTATCTTCTGGTGGGCGGGTATGCCGTCGCCTTTCACGGTGTCCCGCGATACACCGGTGATATCGATTTTGTCGTGGAGCCATCGCCGGAGAATTCGATCAAGTTAATCGAAGTCCTCCGCGATTTCGGTTTTGACTCACTGCGACTCAACCCGTCCGACTTTCAGAGAGAAGATCAGGTGCTTCAACTCGGCGTGGAGCCCGTGCGAATTGATGTCCTGACAAGCATCGCCGGCGTGAAATTTGACGAGGCTTACCGCGAGCGTGAAGAAGCTGAAATCCGCGGTCTGCGCGTTCAAATCATCGGCAGAGAGCACCTCTTGAGAAATAAGCGCGCCGCAGCGCGGCCTCAGGATTTGGCGGACTGTGCCAAAATAGAGAAGTCATAGATCGGCGATTATTAGTTCGCACTGTTTGGTTTTTCCGGTCGGCGCATGAAAAAGCCGAAGCTGATCGGCTCAAGGCGAACAAGGCGCTCCGGAAACCGGATTCTTGAGCAGGGCTCAAACCCACGCCCCCGGCCTTTTTCAGTCGCATGGCCGAGTATTTGGTACGAGCTAGACCGCTTCGGCAAGAAAAATATAGCACCAATTCCCCGCCGATGCAAGAAAAAAACTGCGGTGCGCGGAAAAAAAATCGGCGCCGCGGCCTATTTCATTTCGATGGGATTAGCGTCTTGGGCACCAAAGAACCCGGCCACTCAGGGGTCTCCACGAGCGTCATGCACTCTGCAAACCACCGGCAGTGCGAACGCGGGCATGGCTCCGTCACCCGGCCGAAGCAGGGCGTGAACCCCTCATGCCGCTGAAGCGAATGAATCAATGAGATATCCGGCATGTGGCCCGTCTGGACGGCGTGACGGACGGCACGGTCGTTGGCAGCGCGAAAATCGAGCATGACGGCAAGTCCCCTGTGAATTGAAATCGCGATCGTTCGGTTGATTTTTCGGCTGGGGCCGGACGTGGAATCAATAAACAATCGGAGTGATTCGGAACTCCAATCGTGCTAGAATACAGCGTCTATACCCATTTCCGATCTGCGAAGGGGATTCTTGAAAGAAAAGAAAACGAATACGAACGGCGTCATCGCGGAGAAGGCCGTTCTTGTCGGACTCATTCTACCCGGCGCTGATTCCGGCGCGACCCGCTATGACCCACTCGCTGAACTCTCGGACCTCGCCGAGGCTGCGGGCGCAATCGTCGTCGGCCGAACCATCCAGCGCCGCGGCAAGCCCTGCCCGGCCACCTATATCGGAAGCGGTAAGGCGCAGGAACTGGCGGAATACGTCGAAGCCAAGGCAGCGGACCTGGTCATCTTCGACAACGAGCTGGCCCCCTCGCAGATCCGCGAAGTCGAGAAGATCACCAACAAGCGGGTCATCGATCGCACTGAGCTGATCCTCGACATTTTCGCCAGCCGCGCAAAGACCCACGCCGCCCGGCTACAGGTCGAACTCGCGCAGCTCCAATACACCGCTCCGCGCTTGCGGGGCATGTGGTCGCACCTGGAGCGCATCGGCGCCGGCGCCGGCACGGCGGGAGGGGGAGCGATCGGCACGCGCGGCCCCGGCGAGCGTCAGATCGAAATCGACCGCCGGCTCGTTCAGAAACGGGTCACGTTCCTTCGCGAGCAGCTTTCCCAAATCGACCGGCGAAAGCTGCGCGAGGTGAAATCCCGAAGCGATTACTTCACTATCAGCTTGGTTGGTTACACAAACGCCGGCAAGAGCACGCTCATGAATGCGCTGACGGGCGCGGGCACGCTGGTGGAGGACAAACTCTTCGCCACGCTGGACACCCTGACGCGGCGATGGGAATTGGGCGGCGGGCAGGCGGCCCTTCTATCGGACACCGTCGGATTCGTTCGCAATCTCCCGCACAACCTGGTCGCTTCGTTTCGGGCCACGCTGGAAGAGACGATTCACTCCGAGTTGATTCTTCACGTCATCGACGCATCGAGCCACGATGCGGCCGGCCAGGTCCAGGCGGTGGAGCGCGTGCTCGAAGAACTGGAGTGCGGCGACGTCCCGCGCATCAACGTCCTCAACAAAGTTGATGCGATCCAGGATGATTCGGCGATTCATCTTCTGCGAAATTCCCTTGACGATGTTGTGGAGATCTCGGCGTTGACGGGCCTCGGCCTCGACGAGCTGCGCGATCGCGTTCTCGATCGCGTCCGCCATCGCTACGCCCGATTACTCATCGAGACCGATAGCTCGAATGGAAAGTTATTGGCCTACATCAGCCAGTACGGGCATATTCTCGACACGCGCTACGACGACGACCGCGTGCAACTCGACGTCCGATTACCCACGCAGGAAGTTCCGCGCGTCGTGAACCTCGGCGCCCGCGTCATATCTTAAGTTATTTCCATACCGCACCGAAATAGACGTGAAGTCCGCGCGGCCCTCGGGTCGTAAGGGCTTATGCGCACGTGCCAGTGCGATGTCGCCACGCGGGGGAGTTATGCGCAGCGTGACAAAACTGGACCCAACCGCCTCAGCCGCGGCCATCGAGTCAGCCTTGAAAACCCGCGCGCCGGTGATTCTCGAATCGCCGGTTTTCGACGGTGCAACGATCAACGGCTTTTTGGTGGCGGGGGATGCGCATGCCCTGTTGATGGAAGTGACCGGCCGGCCGGCGGTGAAACTCAACGAACTGCTGGATATTCGGTGCGACGGCCAGCTCTACGGCGAGAGGCGGTTCTCCTTCAGCACGCGACTGACCGCCACGCCGACGTGGGGCCAGACGACCGCCCTTGCATTCGAGCGTCCGGCCAAACTGGTCGTGATGGAGCGGCGGCGCTTTCTGCGGGCCAAGCTGGCCCCGTCGTCGAAGGTGGCGCTGCGCTGGGAGAAAAATCGCGTCGTTCACCGGCACGAGGCCAGCCTGCTGAACATCAGTGCCGACGGGTTGGCATGCCGCGTTCAGGACGCAGTCGCTGCGAACATCGAGCGAAACGCCCTCGTCCAAATATCTCTCGATGTGCGCGGACTTGAAGTGGCCGACGTCTCCGCCATCGTGACCAACAAAATGCCCGGAAGCGAGGGCTGCCATCTTCTAGGCCTTCAGTTCGTCAGGGCCGAAGGCGACGTGCCGAAGATCGCGGCCCTGCGGTCCCTGCTTTCAAAGCAACGTGAACCCGAATGGGAGAAGGCCCCCCTGTGACGATCGGCAACGCAAACATTCCGACGGCCGAAGCCGACGCCCTCGAAGCGGTCCTTCGATGGGCCGTCGAGAAGCGGATCGAGGCCAACGTCTCGTATTCGGAGGGCGCGCGATGGATCAGCCTGCGAACCAACTTCCTGCAGTATGATTCGGAGAACAACATTCTCCAGCTCGCCGTGCTTCGCGAAGGCCGCGAGACCGGCCCTTCGGGATCGCTGCCAGGTCCAGGGCACTCCGTTGGCATCTCCTTCCGGCGCGGGCACCGAAAGTGCCTTTTTCTGTCCACGCTTCTCCTCGTTCAACCCGGCAACGGGGACTCCGAAACGCTGATCGTGCGCGTTCCCAAGCAGGTCCGATCCGTACAGCGCCGGGCTTATCAGCGCGTCGTCGTGCCCGAAGGTCATTTCGTCGCCGCCAAAATATGGGAGGGCGGCGCGCCTCAGAAGGGGGCCGTGGCATGGCCCGTCTGCTCCGGCAAGCTGATCAACATTTCGATGGGAGGAGCGCTGGTGGAGGCACGCGTGGACCAGAATCCCCGGCTCTCCTCGGGGGAAATCGTGGGAATCGAAATCACTGCGCGGCCGGGAGTGTCCCTGTTGTTCGACGGGATGTTCCGGCATTCCGTCGCGTCCGGCGCCTGCCACCTGGGACTCGGATTCCATTTCCCCGCGCTCGAGCATGAGACGCCCGGCCGTTCGTCAATCAGCGATCTTTCCGAATTCATCAATCGCGTCCGGGGGATGCGGTGCTGATCTTTTCAACGTCTTAAGACAAAGACCCTTAAACCCGCCAACCTGTGAATTCCACGGGGCTGCCGATTGATGCGCGCGGCGCCAGCCGATTGCGCGCGCAAAAAAAGAGGGTCCGAGCTCGCCGTTACTCGGACCCTCCAAGCCAGGCTGTCCCGCCTAATGGCGGAAGACCCACAGCCTCGGTCAATGTATCGGACGCCCAGTTTTGTGGCCTTGAGGGGGTCTTTAAGCTTGTGCCCATTCGGATTGATTGGCTGTGTTTATCGGACATCCGCAGTGCGCCACTTCTAAAATAGACATTCGTCTTTAATCAGTCCCGTATGCGGTCCTCCTGACCTTCTGGCATCGCCGTCGTCACTCCGGCCGCCATTGACGCACCAATTCAGACACGCCCTCTCACCATTGCAATTCGCCCTCCCCGCGTTAAACTGTTTTCGGAACGGCATCTTGAAGTTGGGCGGCGGCAATAACGCTTCTTCAGTTCGGATGCTGGTCTGCGAAAGGGAAATCGCAGCCTCAACTCCAGGGATGGTGCCATGAGATCGCGACCCAGCCTTTTTGAGGTCATCAATAAAGAGCCGCAGGTCCACGAGTCGATCGCGAAGCGTGCGATCCTGCCCCGATTGAAAAAGTCGGCTCGAATGGCTGAGCCGATCGTTGCCAAGGCCCTCAGCGAGGAGGAGGCCGCCGCGGAGATATCCATCAGGCAGGCGCGCGAGGACGCGGAAAATGCCGCCCGGGTGGAAGCCCGGCAGAGGGTACAACAGGAAAAGGAGGCGCGCCGCGCCGCAAAACTGGAAAAGAAGGCGTCCCGGCAGGCGGCGAAAGCCTCGCGCAAGAAAGATACCGCCGAGCAAACGGTAGGCGCGGAGACGCAGGATGTGCCCGCCGCCAGGCAGCCCTGGCCGGTCACGAGGTTCATGCGGGCGGGCAAAGGCGGTTTCGGATTCTCGTTTTCCACCGGTGGGCTCTTGCTTACGGTCGGAATGCTGGGAGGACTGGTTTTTGGCGCCTACGTCTTGGGACGGCGGTCCAGTGAGAAATCCGGACCCATGACCCGCGCTGCCGCGGTGCTCCATCCAGGTGACGAGCAAGCGGACATCCGGCCACGGACACCGGAGGTGGACGACCCCGAGCTGCAGCAGTTGCTCACGGCGCCGCCGTCGGTCAAGAATAATGTGGTAGCGAACCAGCCGCAAAGTGTGGACGGCTCGACCGATTCGCAGGCGGCGAATGGCAAAAAGTTAAATTACCTGCAGATCGAGTGGTTCCCGATCACGGTGGACAAGAGTGGCGAGGATTTGAGGCACGATCTGGAACAAGTCCGCCTCTTTTTGAAATCGAAGGGTATCGATACCTTCGCTCGCGAATACCCTCGCGGGTTTATTCTGAACGCCGCACAGGGCTACTCGATGTCGAGCCAATCAAGCAGGCAGCGAGAGGCGCTGCGAGGCAAGGTGGAAAAGTTGGGTCAGGAGTATTTTCAAAGCGGCGGTCGTTATCAGTTCAAGGATTGCCTCTTCGTCAGTCATAAGCACGCGATGGGCGGACGGCCCGTCAGTTTCAAGGAGTAGCACGTCATGTCCATGGATCGTTCACTGAAGACCCGCAGCTCGCTGGCCCGACACCGAAACGTGCTAAGTCGCGCGGAACGAATCGCCCGACTGGCCGGCGAAGAGCGCTTCGACGCCACAAAGAATCGACCGACGGGCCTGCCCAAGGTTGCCAACCGCAAGGCACACGTCGGCGGCAAGTCGGTCAAGAAGGAAGGCGCCGAGGCCGAAAAGCCGGCGGAAGCCCCGAAGAAGAAGTAAGCCGCCTCTGTCCATCAATAGCAGACGGATGGCCGCGTTGCCATCCGTTTTCTTGCGCGACGCTCGCAGCGAAATTCGACGAGGGTGAGTCCTGGTGATCCGGCGCCTTTCCACGGGTTTGGTCGGGCCGATCTTCTGTGTGTCGTATTTCGGGTGCGCACAACCAAATCCTCAACCGCCGCCGGTGGAATCGCCGGCATCAGTCGGCGATCCTTCCCTTCAAGGCGTCAAGTCTCCCGTCCTCGATTCAAGCGAGGGACCGCGCGCCGTTTTCAGCCGGCCCACCCAGCGACTGATCGTCGAGTTTCGGGTGCATCTCATATCTGCGCCGCATGAGACTTTCGGAGACGAAAGCAGGCTTTGGTCGATCGCGTCGATCGCACTGCCGGACGCGGCCATGAATCTGCGAAGCCGCGCGAACGGCTTTCGCGCCGCGATCGGCCGCGAGTCCGATCGAGAGGCGCTGATGCAATATCTCGACGGCGTCGAAGGCATCAAACTGCGCATGGATCAGGTGATGCCCGACATCGACCGGCCGGTCACGCTGGAAATTGGGATCGGCCCGGTGTGGTCCAGCATTTTTTATTATGATCGTAGCGGCAAACTGCACGGCGTGGATTTGGAAGAGGCGGTGCCCCGATGGATCCTTCGATTTGAAATGCGCTCCGCGAATCTGAAGGAGGTCTGGGTCGAAGCGACGCCGGAGATCGAGCAACCGCCCGGTCCCGCGAAATGGGCGCGCGATGAAAATGGCGTGCTTCGTGAAATGGCCCAGGAACGAAGGCAGTCCTACTCCGATTTGACGATCGCCGCGCAGATTCCCGAGGGTGGATTCCTTGTGCTCGGTTTGGCCGCGGAGGCGAAGGATTCGCCGGTTTTGGGAAGAATCTTCTTCTCCGAACAATTCAACGAGGGAAAAGGCGGCCTTGAGGCCCCGCGCGAACGAATATATATAATCAGTCCGATCGTTCGATTCGCCGAAAACCCGCCCGGCGCGGGTTCGGGTCCATAAAGGGCCGGTGCATCGCCGCTCAAAGGGCAAGGCATGTCTTTGAATGACGGTTTTTTTAGCAGGGTTTGCGAAGGGCTCGGCTTCGCCTGCATTGCGATGGATCGCGAGTTGAAAATTCTCTTTTGGAATGGGCAGGCCACGCGCGAATTTTCTCGATCGCCGGAGGAGATGGTCGGCACGCCGTTCCTGAATATTCTTGGCGAAACCGATCGCGAGGGCGCTCACCGCCGAATTCTCGAGGTGATGGACCGCCAGCAACATCAGGACATGGAAGTTCGCTTTCCGCTTCCCGAGGGTGAACGAAAAACATTCGTGCTGATCATTTCGCCCATCATCGGCGAAAGCGGCGAGTCGATCGGCGCCACCGCCGGAATGCGTGACATCACTGAGCGAAAACGACAGGCCCAGGTTCAGGCTCAGACGAGGCGCATGGCGTCGCTCGGCCGCGTCGCCGGCGCCATCGCGCACCACTTCAACAATATCCTCGGCGGCATGTTGACCAGCATCGATTACGTGCTCGCCAGCGACAGCCCCCGCGAACTCCGAAAAACGCTGCGCCTGCTCGGCCAGTCCATCGGTCGCGCAACGCGCATCACCAATCAGCTCGCCGCCTTCGCCGAGGCCGAAAACGAGCTGATCGAATGGCAGCAAATCAATGCGATCGTCGCGATGTTCGTCGAAAGACTGAAGCCGAAGACCGACGCAGCCAGATTGCATCTTGTTGCGGACTTGAAGCCGGTCGAGTCGGATCGCTACGAGCAGCAGCGACTCTTGACGGTGTTGGACAGCATCGCCCAAAACGCGATCGACGCCATGGTGCCGGACGGAACTTTGACCGTAGCGCTCGGGCCAGAGGGGGACAATGCGGTCATTCGCATCCGCGATTCGGGCTGCGGCATCCCGGAGGACAATCTCGAACACCTCTTCGAACCGTTCTTCACAACCAAGGGCGAACTGGCCGGTGGTCAAGGTGAAAACATTGGCCTCGGCCTCGCGGCCGTTCACGGATTGGTGGCTGAAATGGGTGGAACCATCCGGCTCAAATCGAAAATCGGCGAGGGCACGGAAGTGACCATCCGCCTGCCTCTCCGGCGCAAGAACCAGGAAGTGCGTACCAATTAGCGCGTAGGGCGGGTCGGTCTTTTGACCCACCTTCTCGGGGCTTACCTGTGTCTGTGAACGTGGGTCAAACGACCGACCCACCCTACAGCCGATGCCATCAAGGCGTCAGCAGTTCGGTGACGAACGCCGGCACATCCCGCCCATTGAGCTGCCCATCGATGAAAACGTCGGCCTCGCAGATCTGCACCAGGCTGCCGGTCCCATTCAATATCACGGTCACAAAAATCGGCACGTCGGTGAGATTGACCGCGCCGTCCCCGTTCATGTCTCCCGCATGGGCGAAGATCGCATATTCATCAGCGCCCAGATCGACCCGGCAGCCCATGACCCGCGGGAGACCGTCGATTTCCAGCTCGGCGTCGGGCGGGGGGCTGTAGGCGGGGTCGCCCCGTTCGAGGCAGGGCGAAGAAAATGTCAGATGTATGTCATCGTCAACCGTGCCGATAAGATTGTCGCCGCCGTCCGGGTCCACGAGCAGGGGGTTCGCCGCGAAATTGTCGGTTCCGCCCAGCGCACCGCTCCAGCTCTGCACGTCGTTAAAGCTGAGCACGTAGGTTGGGTCGTTGAACGATGCGATCTGCGCGGTCTCGTTGGTGCCTCCGAACGCGACGTTGTTCCACACGATCGAATGTGTGAGCGTGGTCGTGCTGCCGTCGCTGTGAATGCCGCCACCCTCGCCCACCGGCGCGGAATTCCCATAAATCGTGCAGTGGTCAAGGAGTACGTCGGCCAATGTCGCGCCGAAAAATCCGCCGCCCCAACCCGAATTTGTCGTATTCCCCGTCAGGATCGAGTTGACGAAGCGATGACTCCCACCGCCGCTCGCGTGAATGGCCCCGGCGCCGAACTCGGCCGTGTTGCCATGAAAGCGGCACTGAGAATAGGCGCTGGTCATGGTCGCCAGGCCGTTGACCGTCCAGAGCGCCCCGGCAAACCCTGCGTGGTTTTCGATGAAGGAACACCGCAGCGCCCGAACGTGGCTGTCGAACGACGCGAGACCTGCGGCAATCTCGCCTGCCTGGTTGGAGATAAAGTCGCAATCCTCAAGGTAAGCCGCAGATGAATTGTTCACAGATAACCCACCGGCATGGCCGAATCCCTCTTCCTGGGAGCCCGCTTCGTTGGCCTCGAAGGTGCAACGGAGAAATTCGCCGTAGTTGTCATAAATCTCCGCGGCGCCCGATGAGAACCCGGCGATGTTGGCGTAAAAGATGGAATCGGATACATGCATCGAACTGCCCGTGTCCGCCCCAAGGCCGCCGCCGTACACCGCGGAATTGCCCTCGAAATACGTGTTCAATAATTCAGGCGATGATCCGCTGAACGCACGAAGCCCGCCGTAGAATCCGCCCTCGCCCGTCGTGTAATTTCCCAGGAAATCGGTCAGCTCGAAGGTCGGAGCGCTCAGATTGCAGTGAACCCCGCCGCCCGCGATCTCGGCGCCGTCGTCGTGAAACGTGCAAAAGTAGTAATACGGATCGCTAAGAAAATGCTCCACGCCGCCGCCGTATACCGCCGTTGAAAACCGAACCGTGCAGTTGCCAAAATTCTGCGGCGATTCCTCTGAATAAATTGCACCCCCGACAAAGGCGGCGTAGTGGTCGGACAAGACGCAGTTTTCGACGGTCGCGCTGCTGCACTGGCTCAACATCCCCGCGCCCACGTAAAACGGCCACGTCGAACCGTCGGCCCACCCATCAGAGATGATAAAGCCGTCGATCGACGCGGTGTCGTCGCGATCGCTCGCCAGAATTACATGGTACGAATTATCGCTCGCTTCACCCGGCACGCCGATATCCCCGCTGAGAATGGTCGGGTTTGCCACCCAGTCGCGTTGGGACAGAATGGTTTCACTCCCCGCGAAGCCGCCATAGAGACTGACCCCGTTCGCCAATCGAAATCCCGCAAGCCGATCGCCGGTTCCGCGATCCGGGTAATACGTTCCAGCCGCGACCCACACCTCCTGCACCGCCCCG
>DATMEE010000246.1:0-8191 GCA_035557035.1 Phycisphaerae bacterium | reverse complement strand
CAGAGCACGCTCTACCCCCTGCTCTACAACCTCGAAGCCCAGGGTCTGATCGAGTCTCAGTGGCGCGAGGCCGACAGCGGGCGCGACCGAAAATACTATCGCGTGACCGACAAGGGGCAGGAGCGGCTCGAGCGCGATCTGATGCAGTGGGACGAACTCGTTCGCGGAATGGGCCGCCTGGTGGTGGGCGGACTTCAATCGCGGCTTGCACTCCGATTTTCGTGATGAACTCGACAACCTCCTGGCATAAAAGCGGCAGCGCTTCGGCATTGCCCGGCGCACTCTCAGACCTCATTGATCGTGTCATCCGCCGGACACGGCTGTGGCGGTCGGAGAAGCGCGACGTGCGCGCCGAACTGGAAAGCCACTTTCGCGAAGGACTCGACGAGCTGGCGATGGAAGGCCTGCCGCTCGACGCATCCGTTCGGGTTCTGGCGGAGAGTTTTGGAAACCCCGACCTCGCGGCGACGCTGATCCGCCGCGGCAAACGAAGAGGAAGACCCATGATCTGGAAATTGGCGTTCACCGCAACGATGGCGCTGCTCGGGCTGATGGCGGCTGGAGGCGGATATGTCGCCTATCTGACACTCGCATCGCCCAACCCCACCGTCGATTACCTGAAGCAATTGAACGAATCGGCCGAGGAAACCACCGAGGAGCAGCGCGCCTGGACACTGTTGCAGAAATCGCTCCTGAAATTGACGCCCGTTCCGCAAACGCTTTCATTGCTCAACCCGCTTGAGATTCGACCCCAGAGCCCCGAATGGCCCTCGGTCCGGGAGTGGGTCGAACTGAATCGTCCGTTGTTGCCCGAATTCCACGAGGCGGCGCACAGGCCCCATTATGGATTCATCTACGGCGGACCCGACACCGCCGTGTTCATGCGCAGGCTCGCCGAATTGCAGAACGACGAAGCCATGCTGCAGAAACTGGCCGATTCGCCCGACCCGCTCGTGCCGAAGCTCATTTCGATCCTTCTCCCGCACCTGGCCGAAATGCAGAAGGCGGCGTGGTTTCTGGTCTTGGATGCAAGAGACCACGTCTCTTCGCAAAACTTTTTCGACGCCATCGCATCGCTGGACGTTTGCCATCGGCTGGGCGCAAAGTTATTCGAAGGCGAAACCCTCATCGAGCAACTGGTGGGCATCAAACTCATGCGCATGAGCTGCGAGGAGTTGCGCCAGATCGTGACCTGGCATGGCACGATTCTGGATAATGCCACGAAGGCGTCAATAGCGTCGGGCCATGTCTTCACGATGCCGGAGCGGGAATTCGTCCCGCACCTGGACGGCGAGCGCCTCTCTTTCCACGATGCGGTTCAGTATCTCTTCACCGATGACGGGCAGGGAAATGGCCGCCTCATTCCGTCGCAGTTCGCAAAGATTCGCGACTTCGGAACGGTGGCGCCGGCCGAAACTTCCACACTGAACTCTCTGAACCAGGACGCCGAAATGGTCGCATTGGCCGCCCGACACGCCGACCGCCTCGAGACGCTGGAGAAATATGACGAGCTTTGGGACGAAATGGCCCGCTATCGGGAATTGCCGCTCTACGATCCCCAACGCCGACAGACCGGCGTCATCCTGCAGCGGTTCGCAGACGACCCCGAGACCAAGGTCCGCTTCGCGGTTCTCGACATTCTGATTCCGAATCTGATGTACGCGGATCAGGTCATTCGCGAAGCCGCCATGGAAAACGCCGCGACCCGCTCCGTCGTGCAAATCGCAAGGTTCCGCGCCGATCGAGGGACGTGGCCGCAGAGTTGGGATGCGCTCGTGCCGGGCTATCTGACTACCGCGCCGATCGACGTTTTCACCGGAGATCCGCTCGTGTTTGCAATTGACAAGGCGGGAAATCCACGGGTCTACAGCGTCGGCCGAAATCAAAAAGATGACGGCGGCTCATTGGCGCCCATCCCCGACAGCGGGCGCGGGGATAGAACAACGCCCGCCGACCTGATCTATTTCAACGCGCCCTCTAAATGACCGTGCCGGCAAACGTCGTCGTGTGCCCGCCAACGACAAAATCCGTCATGAACGCGCGCGTCGGCGCAGGACCACCGGAACAAATGCCCCGAGCAGCAGCAGCGTCGAAGGCTCCGGCACGAACTTGAGATTGTCCAGGGCGCCCGAACCCAGGTAATGCGCGGTCATCCTTCTGACGTCGTCCGGATTGAAGCCGGCCTGTTCGACCGCGGTAGCGCTGCCGCCGCCCTCGCCCGGTTGCGGGGCGAGCGTTTGCAGATCAAGCGTCTCGTAGCCGTCAGCCGTGGGAACATTGAATATGTCCTTCGTCCAGTTCGACGGCACCGTGTAGGTCCGTGTCAACAGTGCGCCGTCTGTCAAGGTAAGGACGACACCCTGCTGCGGGTTATCGATGTCGATCACGTCGATCGAATTCAGTCGAATCGGCGACAGGAAATCGAAAACGAACGTGCCACCGTCCGCGTCGTCGTTCGGCGTGTTGAAGATGCCGGGAATGGTCTGCGTCTGGGCCGTCGTGCTTTGCAGGATCAGAATGTTGCCGAGGCTCACCAATAGATCGGGGTCCTGGCCACCGGCGTTGGGGCCCCCCGGCGTGCTGTCGAAGATGGCGGGGCCACGGTGCTGATTGCCGATCGAAGAAATTGACAAGATGTTTCCAAACTCCGGCGGCGTCGAAATGTCCTGGCCGTTCACCAGCGGTGTCACGAAGTCGTCCTCAACGCTAAAGTCGAGATGAAAAACGTCGACGGCTTTCGCGGTCGACCACGCCGATAGCACCACGGCAAACGATGAAACGACAGTCAATACGATTCCGCGCGGCCTGTGCTGCATGGTCATGTCTGAATCCCCTTCGAGTTGCGCCGGGATGGACACCGGCTGGTAAAAAGTGACGAACGTCCCCGAATCACTCGATTATAGGCCGCGGTAAAAACAGGGTTCAATAATAGACTGGGGATGCGTGAGCGCAGCCGCCGCCGGAAAACGGACGTTGCCGCGATGTGTGTAGCGCGAAATGAGGCCGATCAGGTGAACAGGCCGAGCAGGATTTCGGTGAGGACCGTCAGGGGAATCACCACCAGCGACGTGATAAAGGCATTCGCCGCGTTGAACATCAGGTCGTATATGAAAGTCATGAATGATCTCCGAATGTCGCTCACCATCGATAAGCGAACCCAATTCCCGTGAAAAAGTCGTCCGCTTCGTCATTCAGCCCGACGCCGGCGCGGATGTCGAGCTGAAAGTTATCGGTCACCAGAAAAGTGAGGCCGCCGTTGGTGTAGTGGGCGTCGGACTGGCCGCGATCGTTCGGATAGAACCCGAAGTACTCAACGTATCCCCCGAGGCGATCGGTGAAGGCATGACTCAAAGAGATGGACGACGCGGCCTGAAAGAACCGGCCGTTCTCACTGGTGGGCACGGCGAAATTGACATTGCCGGAGATCGCGAAATCATGCCCGAGATCGTACGCCCATAGCCATTTGACCGTCGGATCGACGTCGCCCGAAGTCTTGTTTTGAGCGCCGACCGGAATGGAGGCGTCGACGATCACGCCGAAATCGGGGATCCACTCCTTCTGATCCAGCAGGTGAAACTTGAAGCCGAGGTTCATGTCGGTCGGCCCATTTTCAAAGTCAGTCAGCTTGAGGTAGCGCCCCTCCTCGCTGCGCTCACGGTGCATCTGGCTCGAATGCGACCAGCCCAGCCAGGCGATGCGAAGCTCCACGTTCTTCACCAGGCCGATGCGCGCCAGCATCTCGGGATAGGTGTGATCCATGTTTCGCTCACCGTCGCCGCTGTCGTAGCTGAACGTGTAACCGCCTTCGAGCTGCAGATGGCCGTAGGGAATCGTTGAGGTGCTCTCAGTGAAATCGGGACGATCGGTGACGAGCGGCCCGGTGAGCGGTTCGGCATCGAGCCCGAGGATATTGCGCGCGGGTGCGTCCGTGGCCGCGGCTTCGCCGGAAGGTTGGCTCGTTTGCCCAGCCGTCGCAAGGCACAGGGCAGATGTAATAAAGACGCAACTTCCCATATGCAGTTCCCGATTTGCTTCAGCAAGAGTAGCCAGTACTATACAAGTTAGTAAAGGCTAATCAAGTGGTAATTTTGGTGCTTCTGATATCGAACAAATTCGTCCGCGCCGCATGGGCCGGCGTTTCGTTTAGCCCAGACCTGAAAGGTCCGGGTGCGTCGGCGTTGGCGCTCAAACCACGGGCAATGCAAATAATGAATGGGGGATTCAACAGCGCTTTCCGGGGCCCTGCCGGGCCGCGGCTAAACGGCACGCGCCGCGTTCGCTGAATCGCTGTCTTCTGTTAGAATCCCCGCAACAATGCCCACCAAGCTCGACATCGCGAAGAACTGGCTGCCGCGCTACACCGGCATGCCGCTCGACGGCTTCGGCGACTACGTGCTCCTCACCAATTTCGCCTACTACGTCAACAAATTCGCCGAGCAGTTCAAGTGCGACATGCACGGCGTCGGCCGCGCCATGCAGGCCGCCACCAACAACGATGGGCTGACCATCATCAACTTCGGCATCGGCTCGCCGAATGCCGCGATCATCATGGATTTATTGACGGCCCGGGCGCCCAGGGGCGTTTTGTTTCTCGGCAAATGCGGCGGCCTGAAACATAGCGCCGACATCGGGCACTTCATCCTCCCCATCGCCGCCATCCGCGGCGAAGGCACGTCCGACGACTATTTTCCGCCGTCAGTTCCCGCCCTGCCGTCGTTCAAACTGCACAAGTTCGTATCTGAGATGATCGTGCATCGCGGGCTGGACTACCGCACCGGCGTGGTTTACACCACCAATCGGCGGGTCTGGGAACATGATGAGGCGTTCCTCCAGCGCCTGCACGAAATGACCGCGATCGCCATCGACATGGAAACCGCCACGATCTTCATCGTCGGCCACAAGAACGAAATCTCCCGCGGGGCGCTGCTGCTCGTGTCCGACGTCCCCATCACCCCCGACGGCGTCAAGACCGAGGAGAGCGACGCCCAGGTGACACGCATGTGGAGCGACGTGCACCTCCAGATCGGCATCGACGCGATGACGCACATCGGGCAGCAGGGCGAGCACATCAAGCATTTCAAGTATTGAGAGAGTTTCGAGTTTGGTACCCGTCGAGAAGAAGCCTGTGAATTCTGGTCAATCCGGCGCTCGTAGATAATCGCATAGGCCGGCGGGGTCCTGGATGAGCTGATGGCGGCCCTGTCCTTTGGCGCCGCGCGGCTCGCCGTGCCGTTTCCCACCCGTGGCTTCCACTTTTGACATGTTCTCGTCGAGGTCGGCCACGACGAAGTAGAGGAGCCAGCATGGCGGCACGGCGGCGTTGACGCCGCGCTGGTGGCATATCCCGGCAACCGCCGCGCCGCCTTCGGCCGGCATCATCATGTGATCCTTGTAGCCTTTCATGTCCACGGGCTGCGACTTCCAGCCGACCACGGCTTCGTAGAAGGCACGCACCGCTTCGGCGTTGGGGACGGTGAGGTCGGCCCAGCCGATGGAACCGAGGGCGAGTTTGGGGGGGGGTTCGGACATACGTGCTCCTTCAGCCCCGTTCACGGGGCTTTCCCGCGCCAGCGGGCTGCAGGCCAGCCGTTGAACGGCTGGTTCGGAGGACAACTCTCTATTCCCCCTAGCGCGTTTCAACGCGCTTCCCGGCTCGTGTCAGCCTTCAGGCGCGTTTTCGCCGAGTGAAGGGTGTCCCTGTTCCTATGTCGCGTGCGGAACAGTGAGCCAGCATAACACTCCGAATGTACCAGCGATGGGATACCAAAAACCACTTGACTTTCCTGCTGTTTGCATGCGTTTGCGGGAGTTTACCCGCCGCGGCGGGTTTGCATATTGCGGGGTCGGTACACGAGACAAAATGGCCTCGATCCATCCCGGCCGTTCTGAAATACTCAACAAATTCAACCCCCTGCGATATATCAACAGGCGCTTGAAATGTTGAAAAAAATGATCATCCAAACTCCCTCGCTCGCGCGCCGGGCTCGGAAAATGCGCTTCGGGGCTTGGGATGCTACTTTTTCGTCCACTGGTCGAGCCAGCCGATGACCGTTTCGTGCCAGAGGATGCCGTTGGCCGGCTTGAGGACCCAGTGGTTTTCGTCGGGGAAGTAGAGGAACTTGCTGGGGATGCCGCGGCGCTGGAGTGCCGTGAACGTGGCCATGCCCTGCGTGTCGACCACGCGGAAGTCGCGGCCGCCGTGGATGACGAGCGTGGGCGTTTTCCAGTTTTTCACGAAGTCGATCGGATTGTCCTTCGCGTATCCCTCCGGATTCTCCCAGGGCGTGCCGCCGTGCTCCCACTCGGGAAACCAGAGCTCTTCGGTGTCGAAATACGCGAGGCGCTCGCAGAGATTGCCGTCGTGACAGATGAGACACGCGAACCGGTCGGGCCATTTGCCCGCGATCAGATTAATCATGTATCCGCCGTAGGAAGCGCCCAGGGCGCCGACGCGCTGGCCGTCCATCCACGGATATTTCTCAATCGCCGCGGCGAGTCCCTTTTGCAAATCCTCCAGCGGCTTGCCGCCCCAGTCGCCGCGAATCGAATCGCAGAAGGCCTGGCCGTAGCCGGTGGAGCCATGGAAGTCGATCATCACGGCCGCATAACCGGCGCCGGCGTAGGCCTGCGGGTTCCAGCGATAATGAAAATGATTGCCGAACGAACCCTGCGGCCCGCCGTGGATCAGGAATGCGACGGGGTATTTTTTCGCGGGGTCGAAATCGACGGGCTTGGTGACGTAGCCATAAACGTCTTCGTCGTTCCAACCCTTGAAAGTGAATTGCTCAAAATCTCCCATCCTCGCGGCGGCGAGCTTGGACTTGTTGATGTGGCTGATCTGATCGGGCTCGGTTCCCTCCGGCTTTATGGAAAAGAGTTCCGCAGGCGATTGAAGGTCGTCCTTCAGGAAAATCAGCGAATTGCCGGCGGTTTGAACCGAACCGATGGTGCCCTGCTCGACGACGACGCGCTGCTCACCGGTGGCGACGTCGACCGCGAAGAGCGAAACCTGGCCGAGATGGCCGGCGGTGACGTACAGGGTCTTGCCGTCGGGGGCCCAGTTCAGCGAGCCGGCGGAGCGATCCCAGTCTTTGGCCAGTTCGCGTTCGTCGCTGGTTTTCCAGTTCCGGAGGATAATCCGCTGGCGATCCGCTTCATAACCCGGCCGCGACATCGCCAGATAGGCGACCGTCAATCCGTCGGGCGAGAACACCGGCGTGGTGTCGGAGGCCTTGTTTGCTTCAGTGAGGCACTTGGGGCGAAGCGAGCCGTCGACGGGCACGGCGAAGAGATCGACGTTGGTGGACCACGCTTCGTCGCGCGCCGCGTTTCGTGCCGAGAATATGACACCCTTGCCCTGCGGCGTGAAGGCGATGCCCTCTGTGCCGCCGAACGGCTTTTCGGGAATGTCCATGTCCATCCCCGAGGTGAGGTCTTTCGACTCGCCGCCGTCGATCGGATAGACGAACAGGTGAGAGCGGCGGCCGTCCTTCCATGTGTCCCAGTGGCGGAAAAAGAGGCGGTCATAGACTTGACCGGTTGCCTTGCGGGCGGCGATTTCGTCGAGCCGCTCTTTCGTCGCTGCCGGGGTTTTGGCATCGGGAAACACCTCCATCGTGTAGGCGATCGAGTCGCCGTCGGGAGCGATCACCAGATTGGCGACGTCGAGCGGCTCGCGGGTGACTTGCTCGGCCTCGCCGCCGTCGCGCGGGATTCGCCAGACCTGGGACGACCCCGAGCGTGTCGATAGGAAGAGAATCGACTTGCCGTCCGGCATCCAGCGCGCATTTGCGTCGGAGGCTTCGTGCGAAGTGAGGCGTCGCAGGTTTGAGCCGTCGACGTTGGCGAGCCAGAGATCGGTGAGGCCCTTGTTGGCCTTCAGATCGGTCGTCCGGATCGAAAGCACGATCTGCTGCCCATCGGGCGACACCTGCGGATCGCCCAGGCGATCCATGGCCCACATGTCGTGAACGGAGAATGGGTGCGACTCATCGGCGGCCTTGCCGCGCGTCGGCGCGACGGCGAATGCACTCACGAGTATGACGAAAACGACTCGGTATGTTCTTGCCAAGGCAAACCCTCCAAAGTTTGGTACATTCCGTCGCGTCCGGACCGCGCAAAGCGGAGATTCTAGAGAGGCCGGGGCATTGTGGCGACCGTCCACCGCTCATACATTTTCAATCAGGAATTG
>DATMEE010000245.1:0-6875 GCA_035557035.1 Phycisphaerae bacterium | reverse complement strand
CGAAGCCGAATGTCGAAAGTCGACATATGCCGGCGCTCGCCGAGATGCCGGATTTTTTGTTCTCTGCGGGCGCGGGGTTCGCTTTTCAATTTTCAACCTCTCTTTTTTTTCTCGCGGGTTGAATTGGCCTGAAACTGTTTGAAACGGTTCCAAAGTTTTTTCAATTCCTCCCGCCGCGTCTGATCGCGCGGTTATGAATAGGCTTGCTCAGCGCGCCGCGTTTTGAAGCTTGGAAAACGGGGTGGAAAAGTAGCGGGATGGCGGGGCTGCACTCTGAGCGGCTGGCAATGGTCTGAGGGACTCGATTAGAATAACCGCCATGGGCGTTACTCAGGTCACCGTCGCGGTGCGAAATCCAGCCAGGCCCGAGACGGCCTGGGAGGGGCTGTTTCGCGTCGATACGGGGGCCGTGGACTGCCTGGTTCCCGGCGGGCGTCTTCGCGAGTTGGGCATCGCGCCACAGGGCAAACGAGTCAATGAATTGGTCGATGGCAGCGAGATCACCTTCGACATCGGAGTGGTTCAAATCGAGTTCATGGGAGAAGTTGTCGGCGCCACGGTTGTCTTCGGGGCCGACGACGCCGAACCGATCCTCGGCGTCACCGCGCTGGAGTCGGTCGGCATCGAGATTGACCCGCGCTCGCAGCGGTTGACGCGACTGCCGAGGGTGCGGCTTAAGAAGGCGATGCGGCCGCGTAATCGGCTTATGGATCTGATGAAGACATACAAGCGCAGACATCGTCACAAGGAATGGGGCCTCGGCGAGGCGATGGGTCGGGAACTGTGGTAAAGCCGGCGGGGTCGCCTCTGCGTCGATGTGATGCCCTGCGGCAGCTCGACTTACGCGAGCGGTCGATGGCGCTGATCGGGAAATGCCCTTCCGACATACTCGACGAAGTCGTTACTGTTGCTCGCCTTGATCGATCCCGAGGCGGAGTTTTGATTCAGCGGCATGTGAATGGGCACTTCGCCGTTGGATTGGGTGTCGACAAATCGTGGGTCTGCGTGATGTTCTTAATCAAGCACCTGGCCACCCAGCCTCTACTCCGGCGTTTCGGGCTGGGGCGATGTCGAAGCGAAAAGCCACTTCCCACTCTTGGCGTCTACGATATGACGCTTATGGTCGCGCGCGCACTCAAGCACGCCGGGATACGAACTCTCAAAAGGGGTTATGCCGCGCAGATTGATTGCCCAGACGTCTTGCGGCTTGCGCCCCAATGTTGAACGGGCCACATAATGGGCCACGATTTGCTTTGCGTCGTATGGATCGGCAGCCGTGGTGTAGATGATGTTGAGCGCTTGCAGGAAATTGACGGCGGGCGGCGGATCGGGGAAGCCGTGGTACACTTCACGGCCTGAGTCGCGAAAACGATCTTCGGCAAACGCAGCCCGGGGCTCCGGTGCAGACTCCTTGTATCCTTCAGGCCAGCGTGAAGTGATCTTCAACAATCTGTTGCCCGTCGGATCAATGAGGACATCAAAGGTTCGGCTGATTGAGTCTTCGTGTCCCTCGGGCGCGGACCTGAGCTTCAGTCTATAATCTGCAATCGTAACCTGCCAGATGGGGCGGTTCGTGATCTGGTCATGCAGGAAAGGCGTCTTGTCCTCCGACAGGGTGACCACTCTCGCTTCGGCGCTGACTGAATCCGAATCACGAATGCCAAAGACTTCCAAAGCCTCCGCGATAGCGCGGCTTTGGCCTTCCCGTCCCCCCAGTGCCGCCATTCCGTCACTTCTTTCATTTGCAACGACCGGCGCTGTCGTGGGGCGTTGTGATTGACCGTTTACGCAGTTACCGACGAAAGCGATTCCTACGGCCAGGAAAACGCGCAATCCGTCCAATTTCGGGTACGGGGTGATTGATTGAGCCGGGGCCTTCATGGATTTAGATCCCATATCTCGAATGAGGTTGGGCTGAGGAGTTGTATCGCGTACTCATTTGGATCGCTGTTGTTTAAGTCGAAAGCTGTCAGGTTTGTATCCTCGAATTCATTCCAGTTTTGGGCTAATTGGCACTGGCTGAAAAGACAGTGCTTGGATGGCGTACCGGCCAAGCCATCGTTTGCATTCCAAAGTTCATTCGTCCACTCAACACCAGTTCCCCTCTGCCCAATCCAACCAGGGCGCGTAAACTCATGCCACAATTCATCATCATACAGGAATAACCATGTGCCGAAAAGTTGCGAAAGAAGATGACAGTCGTAAAGATGTGCGCCGGGTTCGGGCGCGGGTCCATCCGCCCATTCATAATCGAGCGGTAGAATACCGGCTTTGGTTTCGGCATATCGAAGATACCTGACAGTGAGCGAATGTGGCGGCGTTCTTGATCGGTAACGGGCGTATCCCGTTTGCGCCCATCGCTGCGGACTACCCAGCCGGGTCACGGTAACGAATACAAGACTGCCACCCGGCTTCGTATCGAATGGTTCACCGCAAAGTAGCATGTTATGAGTAGTTATCCTGGCGCGGGCTCCGGTCGGGTCTCCGCCGGGCTTAAACGCGAATGTGTATTTCCGGCCGAACTCGCAGGGGGGTGGGAAGAGCAATCGTTCCACGAATGGAGGGATGTCAATGCCGTTGAGTAGTCCATCCAGGTTCATGTCAGCAAGGAAGATGTTGCCATCCGGAAAAGACGCATCATAACTATCGGGATCAACGAGCGCCAGTGCAAAAGGCTCGACATCGAGCAGATCAACGACACCGTCTCCATTGAGATTTCCGTATATGGTTCCTTGCCCAACCGGACACCTTGTTCCAGGGCCTAGAGAAATCCCGCCCTGAGCCACGCAGGCGCTCGGTGCTAGATCATCGCAGAAGTCCACATGACCATTCGAATTGCTGCACGCTTCTGTTTGGGCGATCGCCGCTGAGGCGGAAATCAAAGAAATTATCGCGGTTGCCAACGCAAAAGCGAGATACTGTGGAGCGGATACGAGTTGACGAGTCGTCATGTTAGCTCTTCCTCCTTTTCAGGCCCGGTGGAGTTGGACGCGCACTTTCCCGCCGACGTGGTTGGTTTAGCGGGTTAAAGGATTCTATCGGGGTGTGCCCCTGACCGCCAACCCAAGTTGTGAGCAACGGTGAACCGCAAGTATTTCTGCATCGTGCAGCGTCTGTCCTCGCGCGTTTTATTGCATTCAGTTCTCCCTCGCTTGCGCGTACCGCGCATCAGACTGGCGGCCAGTTAGAGCTCGGAAAATCGCCAGATTGCAAGATTACCAAATCGCCAAAAGCAAAATCCGTATGGCCGGGTGGCCCACCCAGTTTGGGTGGGTTCACGATGATTGGGCGAGGGGCAATCGCATGCGCGCGCTCGCTGTGGAGCGCTCAGCAAGATCAATTTAGATGACTGGATGTAGGACGATCAACGACCCGACTTTTCTTGCCGCCCCCTGGTCCGCGGAGCGCCGAGCACCGTGCCGGTCATCTTCAGAAATATTCACCTTTTTCAACCCTTGGCATGATATCAAAATGCGCTTGAAAAACTCGAAAAAACCGCCGCCAGACCTCACAGGAGTTGTAGGGTGGGTCGGCCGTATCGACCCACCTTGCGCGGAGACGTGTCACCTCGGGTGGTGGCTCGATAAGGCTGACCCACCCTACGGATTGGCGGCTCAATGCTCGGTATTGGAATCCGCCGCCAGGATTGGCGTGGGGTCGCGGCCGATGAGGGTGAAGGTGCCGCGGTGGGCGGTGGTCCATTCCACGAAGGCGGATTCGTCGTCGAGCGGGGTGGCGCGGAGCATGTTTACGCTGACCTGCTGCGAGCCGAGCGACTCGCCGTATTCCTTAAGTGACTTGTGCTCGACATCGCCTTCCAGCGCCAGCCAGACGCTCGTCGGCTGGAAGGCGGTCGTGGCCTTGAGGATGGCATCGGTCGAAGCTCCGCTGGCCGGCCGCACGGCGCGGATGAAATCATACGCCCGCACCTTCTGCTCGCTGGTGGCCGACTCCATGGACAGCCCGCCCGGCCAGGTCTCGACGGCGCCGTCGGTGGCGGCCACCACGGCGAAGCGCTGGGCCGGCCCGAGCGACTGGATCTGGCTGGTGATCTCGTCGGTCAGGGTGAACCGCTCGGCGCCGAGGCCGCGCGGAATCGAGAGGGCGAACACCACCCGCTGCGCTCCGAAGCTCAGCGGGATCAGCAGCAGCGTCGGCTCGCCCGGCGGCGGGACGGTGACTTCCTGCCGGCCGAAGTGGGTGCCGCTCATGGAGGCCTCGACCAGCACGGATTTTCCGGTTTGCTGCGGATCGAATTCGATCTCGACCGGGGCGATGCCAAAGTCGCGGCCGGCGACGACCACGCGGCCGCCGGGCGGATCGGTGTAGGCGTTGATGCGGGAGAGGGTGCGGCGCAGGGCCAGCGATGCCGACAGCGCGTCACCGCCGCCCTCCTCGGGGATCTGCAGGCGGGTGGTGGCGTTGTCGAAGCCGTCCATGACCACCGCGATTTCGACATTGCGGCCGAGATAGGTCGAATCCAGCTCGAGCCGAAGCGGTGTCTGGCCCTTCAACTGGCCGTCGATCCGGACGGTGGCGTTGGCCGGCTCGGTGGCGATGGCGATGAGTTGGCCGGCACGGGCGAGTTCATAGGAGAGGGCCAGCGCTGCCTCGGAGTCCGGCGGGGTGATTTTCGCGGTCTTTTCTGCGTACCCCTTCCGGCGGATGGTGAGTTCGGAATCGGTGCTGGGGTCCATCATGAGCGTCAGCGGGCTTTTTCCGCGCAGCTCGCCGCCGATCCAGATTTCGGCGTCGGGCGGCGTCGTCGCGACGGCCAGTTCATACGGGACCCGCATCAGCGAGATGAGGGCCTGCGGGGCGCCCATGTATGCGGAGACGGCCTGCTTCAGCGTGTGATATCCGGGGGCGGCGATCTCAAGCTCGTGCGCCGCGGTGTCGCCGGGCGGCAGGGAGAAGGCGATTGCGCCGAAGGAGTCGGTGGGACCGATCTTGTTGCCGTCGAGCTTCACCGTCGCATTCACGGGGGAGATTCGCAGGGAGAGGTTCGTCGGCGCGGTGACGGCGGAAATGGTCATGCGGCCGTTCTCGGGCGCTTCGACGGTCATGGCGTAATAGACCACGGCGAAAGTCATTACGAGGCCGGCGCTGACGCCGGCGAGAAGATCGCGACGGCGGCGGCGATGGCGCGGGGCGGGTTGGGTACCAAATGGAGGCGTCGGCGGCTGGAAACGATGGTGGTCGATGCGCGGGGAGGTGGCATCGAGGGCCCGGATCAAGTCCGGGTCGCGGCGCGGCACGGGTTTTGGTTTGCGCGGAGGGGCGGCCGGCGAGGCCGCCATTTTTGCAAGAGCCTGCGCGGTCTCGCGATCATCGTCGGATTGCTGGAAGGGCGAAGCAGCCAATTCCGGCCTTGCCGGGAAATTGGTGAGGACGTTCAGCGAATATTCGCGTGGGGGAGACGGCGGGGCTTCAATGGGCCGGGCGATCTCCTCGGAGGCATCGTAAAGAAGGGATTTGAGCGGCTGGACCGGCTGCTCGGCGCGCGGCTGAAGTCCACGCAGCCCGGAAGAAGGCAACGGCTGCCCGATTTGAGTTTCGGAGAACTCGGCGCTGATACGAGAGGGCGTCTTCGCGGCAATTTCCACCGGATGTTTCGGCAACGGTGAGGACGTCTGGACGGGCACCTCATCTGCAAATACAGGCGTAATTGCCGCCGGCTCCGGCATGCGAAAGCGCGGCGCGGGCAGATCGAGAAAATCGTCGGCTTCCTCGAGAAGCGTTTTTCCGGCGATGAGCTGATCGGCGCGGAGCGGCTGCACCAGCCCTTTCAAGGACTGGCGACAGCCCGCGCATCGTCCCTCGATGACCGAAACGGCATCGTCGGTTTCGATGGGAGCGTTGCATCGATCGCAGAGCAATGTATCCAACACCGCGGTCAAACCCTCCGTGGTTTGAGGGATGGTGGGCGCGCGTCGGCCCGCGCCGGCTGCAAATCGCCTATGGTTTCATCGGCGGAGGCCGTCCCATAACTGTAGAACCAATCGGTTCTTAAGGAGAGTATGACGGCGTCGCAGCGAAATGCTACGCTTTTTTTGTCGCAGGCCGACCGGTATCGGAATCAAACCGGTGTCGCGCAATGGGATGTTTCGGATCGCATTTTGGGAACCGGCAGTTCTGCGGTTTGGTTGACACGTCTGCTCAAAATCGCGGAACATGGTGCCGGGTGGAATTCATTTCTGACGGCGGGTTGTCGCACCACCGTTCTTCGCGGAGTTGGCGATTTGAATGGCACAGCTTTTGGTTCGATATCCCGACGGCCGCCAATTTCCCTTTGACGTGCGCGGCGCTGAAGTGGTCCTGGGGAGGGACGCCTCGTGCGACCTTCCCCTGCAGGATGCGCTCACGTCGCGCTTTCATGCGAAGCTTTCCTCGCGGCCGGAGGGGAAATTCTGGATCGAGGACCTGAACAGCAAGAACGGCATCACCGTGAACGAAAAGGCGGTGAGAGGCGAGGCGCTGGAGCACGGGGACCGCGTCGGAATTGGAAATTGCATCATCACGCTGGTGTGCGAGGACCGGCCGCAGGTGGTCATGCACGATACGCCGACGGACACGATGCGGGGAGCGACATCGGCGTGGCGGGCCGATCCACACGTCGAGCTGTCTCAACGCCGGCTCAAGACGCTCTACGAGTTGAACGAACGGCTGACCGGCCGGTTTGATCGGGACAATCTGCTCCGCGAATTGTTGAGCGTGTGCGTCGAGCAGCTTCGCTTCGAGCGAGCGGGCATCGCGCTCTGGGACGGCGTGCGGAAACACCTGGAGTGGATTCAGCTCGTCAACATGGGCAGCGACAAGTCGGGCGAATTTCGCATCAGCCGCAGCGTGGTGGACCGGGCGATCCACAATGCCGA
>DATMEE010000244.1:0-5011 GCA_035557035.1 Phycisphaerae bacterium | reverse complement strand
CACGTCGGTGTTGCCGGGCATGCACTCGACCTGCTCCGGGGACGACCATGCGAGCGAACCGACGAAATGCCCGGTAAGGGTGTGCGCCGGTCCCGGCTCCGTCGAAATTGGTTTCGCAATTCCAAAATCGAGAAGTCTGGGGCGGCCGGCGCCATCGACGAGAATATTCGAGGGCTTGATGTCGCGATGGATGATTCCGACGCGATGGGCCGCCTGCACGGCGTCGCAGACGTCGATGAAGAGATCGACGATGCGGGCAATCGCGGAGGTCGGCGAGCGCCGCGCCTTGTTCCCGGTATGCTTCGAATCGATCGCTTTGATGAAGTCGAGCAGCGGCCGGCCGGCGACATATTCCATGGCCTGCCAGAGCGTGCTGTCGGGGAGAACGCCGTAATCGATCAGACCGACGAGGCCGGGGTGATCGAGCGAGGCGAGGAGCCGGCAGTTTTCGAGAAAGCGCTCGCGGGTGGGGGCCTTTCCTGACTCGAAGCGAAAGATCGTCTTGATGACGCAGTCCTGGTCGTCGGCGTCTCTTGAGGCCAGCCAGAGGTTGCCTTGGCCGCCGCGGGCGAGAAGTCGAATGACGCCATAGCTTTCGATATCAGGAGGCGCCGGTTCCGGCTCGTTTTGCGAATCCCAGGCGATGGGTTGCGCCAGCGACATGGCTCAGGTCTCGACCGAGTGAATCTCACTGAGATTATAACGAAAAAAGCCCGCCGACGGGTTTGCCGGCAGGCTTCTTATTTATGGAATAGGTCTGATCTGAATCAGATCTTCGCCAGCGTCTTGGTGCTGACTTCCTTGGCGGCTTCGTACTGGGCGCGGGCCAGTTCGACGCGTGCCATGATCTCGCATTCGATCTGCTTCTCGCCGACGACGTACTTGACCTGACCGGCGGCCTTGGCCTTCGGGCAGACCTTGGTGGAGCAGCCGACCTTCTCGCCGTTGACGAGGTAGGCCATCTGGACCTTGTGAGCGGCGGCGCGGAGCTCGGTCTGTGCCTTCACGGCGTCATCCCAAGCGGCGTAGGTATGGCCGGCGACCATGAACTTGATGTTCTTGTCGGTATTGCAGATTTCCTGGCAGGTCTTGGTGTCGATGACCGCGACGGCCTGTGCCTTGGACTTGCAGCAGCCGCTCTTGGTGCTGGCCATCTTGGCCTGGCAGCAGGCGCCCTTGCCGTCGCCCTTAGAGCAGGCCGAGGAACAGGTAGCCTTGGCTCCGTCTCCGGATTTGGCAAGCTTTGCGGAGGCAGCGCTCTTGCCGCAGCCGCCGCCGTTACCGTGATCCATCGCGGCGACTTTTGCCTCGCCACCCTTACTGCAGGAAGCGGATTTGGCTTCGGCGCTCTTGCTGCACGAAGCGGTCTTGGCGGCGCAGGCCTTGGCGCCTTCGTCACAGACGAAGTAGGTCTTGCCTTCCTTCACGAAGGAGACGGTGGTGTACTTGCGGACGAACATCTCGGATTCGTTGGCCAGGGCGTTCCAGGCGGCTTCCTCGTTGTCGAACCGCTGATCGGCGACGGCGAAGACGACCTTGGCGTTGTGTTCCTTGACGAGCTTGGCGGCGGTCATGGGGCATCCGACTTCCCTGTCGCCGACGAGGCGGACAAGGCGGGGGAATTCGCCGACCGAGCAGGTCGAGGCGGTCTTGGTTCCGCAGGAGCCCTTTCGGGCGTCGGCGACTTTCTTTTCACCCGAGCATCCGGGACCGCCGGCGAAGGCCGTCGAAATGCCCAGACTACACGCGGCCAGACAGGCCAGAATCGACATCATCTTTCGCATTGTTTGATCTCCTGAAAATGTGGTGAGGAACCGAAATTATCCGCGTTCAACGGCCACGCGGCCGTCGAGCTTTTCAACTTATTCAAGCTGCAAATGCATGTGCCAAGGGTTGAAAATCTTGAATCCGCTTGAAATCCCACCGGCGGGTCAGCAGCACCGCCGCACCATGATTTGCGGATATGCTTGCTCCATGTCCAGCGTTACCAAGTAGTACAACGAAGCCGGGAGGCCGATGGTTCCCCGCATTATACCAAGAGGACAGGAGATCGCCTCATCGGTTAATGTCGTCAGGGGCGACGCAGCCAAATATCAGCGTAAGGCACGCTCATGACGCGCGCTGGAACTCCCAATAACCTTTGCGCCTGCAAGGGTTTGCGTGCACGAATGACTCGTTCTGAAATCGCCGGGGCACTGTGGGCCGCGGCTAAACGGGACCGATTTGCGGTTGACCCATGCCAGAATCGATTTCGAAACCGCTGGTGCTTCTGTTGGGAGTGACGGGGAGCGGGAAGAGTGCTGCGGCCATGGAGTTGGCCGATGCGCTGAAGGCGGAGATCGTCAGCGTTGATTCGATGCAGGTTTACCGGCGGATGGACATTGGCACAGCCAAGCCGACGCGTGCGGAACGGGAGCGTGTGCCGCACCATTTGGTCGACGTGGTGGAGCCGTGGGAGTCGTTCAGCGCGGCGCGGTTTGCGGAGACAGCGGACGCGGCGATTCGCGACATTTTCGCGCGGGGACAAACGCCGCTGGTGGTGGGCGGGACGCCGCTGTATTTGATGTCGCTGATGTTCGGGATGTTCGAAGGGCCGTCGGCGGACGCGGCGGTGCGGGATGAGTTTCGGAAACGGGCAGATGCCGATGGAGTGGCAGTGCTGCATGGGGAACTGGCGGCGGTCGATCCCGAAGCGGCAGCGCGGATTCATCCGAACGACTACAAGCGGATCGAGCGGGCGTTGGAGGTGCATCGGCTGACCGGGCGGCCGTTGTCGGAGCAGCAGGGGCAGTGGGTGTCAGGTCAGTTGCGCTACCCGTCGATCGTGGTCGGAATTCGGCGGGAAAAAGAGGATGCCTCGCGGCGAATCAACGCGCGGGTGCATCAGATGATGGAAGCGGGACTCGTGGAGGAAGTCCGCGGGTTATTGGCGGATTCGCGAGGGATGAGCGCGCAGGCGCGGCAGGCGGTGGGCTATGCGGAGATCATCGCATATCTGGGGGGGCGTTGGAAGCTGGAGGAGGCGGTGGAGCGGATCAAGATCAACACGCGGCGGCTGGCGAAGCATCAGCGGACATGGTATCGCAGGTTTCCGATGGCGGAGTGGGCGGATGTGGCGGCAGAGGAGTCAGCGGACACCGTTGTAGCAAGGTTGATTGAGTCGATTCGGCAGGCATCAAAATAAGGGTATTGCTATAATAGCATGAGGAGAACGCCTGATGTCGTCGCGCGAGCAGCCCTGTCGGCGCTGATTGCTGAAAGTCATCGCCCCGACGATAGGTCGCGGCTCTTTCTTAGATCATCACGCGCTTGTTGTAGACCCACCATTCAATCAACAGGACCATCAGTGCCACAGCGATGGCGTAAAGCAGCAGCGGGCGGTTGACGGCGGCATCTTCGGGTGTCGCCTGCACTTTGGCGCTGCCGATGCGGACTTCCGGGGCCGGCTGGATCATTGATTCGAGAGGATCAAGGACGTTGGCGGCGTAGAGCTCGGTCGTTTCGGCCGGGTCGTTGAAGCGGGCGCGGTAGAGGCCGTGCGATTCGGTGCGGGCGTAGGTCACGACCTGTCGATCGGCTGCGTCGATGACGTCCACACGGCCGTCGGGCGTCGTGAGCGTGGCTTCCGAGGCGCCGGGCGGCACCTGCAGGGCGATGGTGTCTCCGGGATTGATGAGCCTGCCAGGTTCGGTGAGGCCGCCGGCAGCGAGATGCGAGATCGCGTTCTGCAGGAAGATGATCATCGCCGGCCGCTTGTGAAAGTTTGACTCCAGTATGTCGAAGGCCGAGATGACATAGCGATGGCCCGGATCGACGATGAAGGCCATGACCGTGGTGTTTTCGCCTTCGATGAGCGGCAAGGCATGTTCGGGCAGGTTCAGCCGCTGCCACTTGAGAACGACCACCTTGTCGAGCGGAACGTGCCGCAGCAGCGGGTGGCCGTCGCGCCAATTTACGAACACTTGTTCGTCGACCTCTTCGTCGTCCCGCGACACGGAATCGATTTTCGGGATGCCGCCGAAGAAAAGATAATTGCCCGGCCACAGGCGATCAGTGTCGTGCTTGTCGATGATGACCAGGTCGAAGGCCGACCGGCCCTGTGACGCCAGATCGGCATCGGCAGATGTTTCATATTCGGATGCGGACATTTCCACGTAGTCGTCAATCTCAAAGGCCACCTTGAACGCTCGCTGCATGTAGTAGCGAATTTCCGGCCGGTCGGAGACGCAGAGCACCCGGAGGCGGCGCGGCGGGTCCATCGGCGCCTGTACGACGTTGTCGATCTCGAGGGCGTCGCCGCGATGAACCTTGATTTCGATCAGGCCGGCCGTCTGGCTTTCAAGTTCGAAGATCAGGTTCTGGGCCGATGCGAGCGCGGGCGGCTGATTGGAAGCGGCGGGTTGGGTGGCGGGGACCTTCGCCGGACCGAGCGAGACTTCCTGCACTTTCGGCAGGGCGCCGTCGACGGACAGCGACACGTCGGTGGTGATCGGCGCGGATCCGAAGTTCTCAACCTGGGCGAAGACGGCCAGAACGCCCGGCCGCTCGATGTCCCGCCGCACGTCGAATGCCACGATGCCGACGTTGTCCGCGGCCGCGCCAACGCGATGAAAGGTCAGCTCGCCGCGGGTGAGAATCTCATTCTCGGCGTCGGCGATGCGGCCGTCACTGAACAGTTCGAGATGGGCGTCATGGGCGGGCGGCAGCTCGGCGGCGTCGGGGCTGTCGGGCGAGGCAGTGGTGCGAGTCGAATAGGCGACGGCCAGTTGGAGGGCCTCGGCGATGCGGCTGGAGCCGTCGGTCGGCCGGATTTCGTCGATGCGGTCGGCAAGGCGCTTCACGTCATTGGTGAAGGCGCAAGCGACTTCGGCGCGGTCGGCGAAGGCGATGACCATCGCCCGCGATTCGCTCTTCATGCCTCGCAGAAAATCGGATGCCGCCTCCTTGGCATGGTCGAGGCGGGTTCGTCCGTCGGATTCACGGGTGTTCATGGAGCCGGATCGGTCGATCA
>DATMEE010000243.1:0-3463 GCA_035557035.1 Phycisphaerae bacterium | reverse complement strand
GCGGGGTCACGGGAGCCAGGTCGGGCCGGCGCGGTCGTGATCTACGCTCCAAGTCTTTACGTGACGACGTTTTGCCGCCGCGGCTGCAATTAGGCCTACTGGTTGACCATGCTCGGAGCATCGCGGACAGCCGCCGCCGTGCCTGAGCCGGTCCTGTCCGAGGAATCCAGGACGTTGCCGCCTCGCACTTTCAGATTGCGGCCGATCTCCTACGCCACCGCCACGTGGTTACTTGCTTCATCTGCGCTTCAGGCGCAGCTGGGTTTGAACCAGCCCCAGGCGGCGCCGCGGGCGGATGTCGGCAGCGCGTTTCTGGAACGTCAGCGGGCGCTCGAGCGCGAGAACCAGCGCAACTTGCAGGAGACGCTGCCGCCGGCACAGAAATTCCGAGTCGATTACGGCGGCTGGTTCAACACATATTTCTTCCTGTTCGATGACGGATTCGAGAGCAGCCGCACGCTTCGACAATACGAGATGCGGCTCTGGGCGTCGTTTAGCGCCGACCAGGGCATTCATGAAGGCTATCTCCGTTTGCGAACTGCCTACGACGATTGGAATCACGGCGACAACTTTACGAACAACCATGACGATCTCGACGGACCCAATCTTGAGCGAGGCTGGTACGTTTTTGACGTCGCTAAAGCGCTGAATCGCGAAGAACGGTGGAGTTCGCCCGTTGAACTGAAAATAAAGGCGGGGCGCGATCTCGTTCACGTCGGAACCGGCTATGCGATCGACATTCCGCTCGATCACGCCATGCTTCAGGGCGAGATTTTCGGCTTCGAGACGACCTACATTGGCGGCCGCACGCCGCTGAGCACGGAAAATATTGATCGGAACCGGGCGGTGGCCGATCACAGCAATCGCGTGTTTCACATTCTCGAAGAGCGGTACAAGGGCTTCGATTCGCACGAGTTGTTCGCCTACATCGCATGGCAGGACGACCACACCAAAGAAGATCCCGTCGATCTATTGCAGCAGTATCGATACGACTCGCGCTACATCGGCTGGGGATCGGTCGGCGAGCTGATTCCAAATTTGCGTTACAGCACAGAGTGGGTCATCGAGCGCGGCCGCAGCTATAACGATCAGCGGTTCATCAAGCGGTCGCACATCAAGGCGTGGGGCTTCGATCAGCGGCTGGATTATTACTTCAAGCACAAGATGAAGCCGGTCATTTCGGCAGAGTGGATGTTCGCCAGCGGCGATCCGGATCGTCTGGGAAGTCCGACCAATTCAAAGGGCGGCAACCAGGGCGATCACGTTGACAACAGCTTTGTCGGATTCGGGTTCCGTGACACAGGTTTGGCCTTGGCGCCGCGGCTGAGCAACATTCACGTCTGGCGCCTTGGCGGATCGTTTCGGCCGTTTCCCGATTCCAAGGCTGCCAAAGATTTGGAGTTGGGCACGGATTGGTACATGTATTACAAGAACCGGCATCGGGCCGCGATCAGCGATCCGCTGGCGGACGTTCAGAGCGGCTATGCCGGCTGGGAGATGGATTACTACGCCAATTGGCGCATCTGGAACGACCTCGCCTGGACGGTGCGATTCGGCACGTTCTTTCCCGGCAAGGCGTTTTCCGATCAGACGACTCGGACGTTTTTGTTGACGGGCATCACATGGTCCTTCTAAGCCACAAAAAACGGGGCTGGGGAGTTTTGCCGTTTGGCGATTCCCCAGTTGCGCAAAAATGGGCCGCCGTGTTTTTATGCGGGTTTGTGTTCGTGGCGTTCAATGGCTGCGCAGGACCAAGGCCAACACCGCCCGATGTCGACGCCTCGACGCTTCCCGACGACGTGTTTCAAGCGTATCTCGCGGAGGTGGAACTGGTGACGGTCGATGAAGCCTACCGGGCCATGCTCATCCTGGCGGATGGGGAAGACGGATCTGTCTCCTTCGAAGAGCGGAAATCCAAGCTCGAATCGCGCGAGATTGCTCGATCGGCATGGAAGTTGCGTCCCGAGGACGTGGTGGACGCGGGTTCGGTCGCCTACATGGTTTGCCGAATCTGCGATATCGACGGCGGCCTGAACATGCGTTTGCTCGGCCGCCCGGGGCTGGGCGATCGGCGCTACGCCCTGCGCGAGCTGATCTATCGTGAAATGATCAATGAGTCGGTGGATTACCAGTATATGACTGGCCCGGCGTTTCTTGCGGTGATTCGCAAGGCCGATGAGCTGATGGCGGAAAAGGGGATGTATGATACGGGCGGAGTCGATTTAAGCGATGAAACCGACCGGGACGCAGAAGGCAATTTGGTGGTGCCTCCGCCGCGTGACGAATCGCCCACGACGCAGCCGGGTGAGTAAATTTCACCAAAATTTCACCCAAGTCACTTGGGCGTGTCCTATCATAATAGGCACACGCGTTTCCCTTAGAGGCGGTCACCCCGCACGCAGTCCGTGATCGCCTTTTCCGGAGGTTCTGAAGTTATGAAGTATGACTTGCAAACTGTTCTCGCGATTTCGTTGTGTCTTGCAGCGGCGCCCGTCGCTTCTGGTCAGCAACCAACCTCAGAACCAGTCGCCCCTACCGCGGTCACTTCTCAACCGGAGCCGACCACGGACGAGGGCCTTACTTATGAGATTTACGAACTAGCGGGCAAGGTGCTGGTCGCCCCGATTGGCGCCGATCCCGTCAAGGATGCCGCCCAATGGAAGCCGGCGCGGCGCGGCGACCTTCTTAGGAAGGGTCAGCAGCTTCGGACGACGCTTCGGTCGAGAGTGAAACTCATCGCCCGTCCGGCGGATCCGCCGACGGTCATCCTGGTTGAAGCCGGCACACGGCTGACCATCGAGGACCTGGCCATTCGGGAAGGAACCGCCGTGTCACGCCTTGGGCTCGGTTACGGCGCAGTGCGAGCCGGTGTCGCCGAAGGTGAAGTGCGCAGCGACATGGAGATTGCCACGCCATCGGCCGTGCTGAGCAAGCGCGGAACGGACATTTTCAAAGTCGAGTACATGAACGGCCGTTTCAACATGTCGCTGTCCGAGCAGGGGCGCGGCATGTTGCAGGCGATTCAGCTTCAGTTCGGCAATCGCGGCGACGTGGTCGGATTCAGGTCGCGGCTGGTGACGCCGGGTCAGGCGGTCACGCAGCGGATGGCCCAGGCGATCGAGAGCATGACCTGGGACCGTGACGTGAACATGAGCGACGTGTTCGGGTTGGTCGGTAATGACAGGCTTCTGACGCTGCTGAACGATCGCGGCTTCGGCTTCCTGCTGCCCTGGAATTCGTCAGCGGCGAACATCTTCGGCGGACCGACCGCAACCGACGGGCAGCAGGCCGAGGGGCTCGGTTCGATGGGGGGCGCCATGCTCCCGGCGTCGCAAGCGGTGAGATCGATCCAGGACGGCGACTTCGGCGTGGGCCAGAGCGCCTTGCCCAGTCTGTTCGGCGGCGCGAACCGGCGTATCACCCCGAATTCCCGCCGTGTGCCCGTTACGTCGCGGCCACGGAT
>DATMEE010000242.1:0-4087 GCA_035557035.1 Phycisphaerae bacterium | reverse complement strand
CTCCAGCGAGTCCTTTGACATGATCCTGACATGGCTTACGGTCAAATCGTGCAGCCGAAGCCGCCCCAGAATGTGATCGAGCACCGAGCCGACGTTGCGCAGCGACCCGTCGTTCTCGTTGAAAGTTTTCTCGATCGTTCCACCGGTGGAAAGAATGACGACGTGCATAACCTATTTGGCCTTCTGCTTGTGCGCGGGCGGTTGGTTCTCCGAGGGCCCCGCTGATCGTAGCTGCTTGAACTTCTCGAGATACGCGCCCATCACCTTCTCGTGCCCCCGATCGGTCGGCGCATAGTACGTTTTTTCCACACCCAGGTAATCCTGCGCGACCATGCCCTCCGGCGAATCGTGTGCATATTGATAGCCCGCGCCATGACCCAGCCGCGCCGCGCTCTTGTAGCTTTTGTCGCGAAGATGACGCGGCACCGGGATCGTTCGCCCTTCTTTCACGTCGGCCGTTGCTCCCCAGATCGCCATGGCACAGGCATTCGACTTCGGCGCGCAGGCCACGTAGATCGCCGCCTGCGCCAGCGGGAATTGGCATTCCGGCAGCCCCACGAACAACGTGGTCTGAACCGCGGCATTCGCGAGAACCAGCGCCATCGGGTCGGCATTGCCCACGTCCTCGGACGCGCAGATCGCGATCCTCCGGGCCAGAAACCGCGGGTCGTCCCCCGCCTCGAGCATCATCGCGAGCCAGTAGATCGTCGCATCCGGATCGCTGCCGCGCATCGATTTAATCAAAGCGCTCGCCGCGTCATAATGCTCGTCGCCAGTTCCATCGTAGACCACCGCCTTGCGCTGAATGGAATCCTGGGCGATTTCGAGCGTAATACGAATTCCCGTCTCGGCTGATGCGTCCGCCGCCTCACGACTCCGTCCCTGGCTTGCCGTTTGGCGGTCCCCCGACGCCCTGACCTGTGAAAGCACCGCCACCTCCACCGCGCTGAGCGCCCGCCGCGCATCGCCATCGCTGATCCGCGCCAGAAAATCCAGCGCGTTGTCGTCAATCGTCACGTTCAGCCCGCCAAGTCCGCGCTCGCGATCCGCCAGCGCCGCCGCGATGAGCCGCTTCACGTCCCCTTCGCTCAGCAGTTCGAACTGAAAAATCTGGCTGCGCGAAACCAGCGCCGAGTTCACCGCGAAAAACGGATTCTCCGTCGTCGCCCCCAGCAGAATAATCACGCCGTCTTCGACGTCGCCCAGCAGCACGTCCTGCTGAGCCCGATTGAAGCGATGGATTTCATCGAGAAACAGCACTGTCCGCCGCCCGTCTTCCTCCAGCCGCGACTTGGCCCGCGCGATCACCTCGCGCACTTCCTTCACCCCGATCGACGCCGCGTTGGCCTGCTCGAACGCCCCGCGCGTGTGATTCGCGATGATGTGTGCCAGCGTCGTCTTGCCCGTCCCCGGCGGGCCGTAAAATATCGCGCTGGCCAGCCGGTCCGAGTCGAGCAGCCGCCGCAGCAGCTTCCCCTGCCCGATGAAATGCTCCTGGCCTACAAACTCGTCGAGCGTCCGCGGCCGCATCCGCACGGCCAGCGGCTGCACCTTCGCCAAGGCGCGCTTGCGTTGTTCGGCAAACAAGTCCATAACCCAAAATCATACGAGCGAGGCGGGTGTAAATCTGCCTCGATTCTGTAATAGCCATCTCAGATTTATGGGCTATGGTTTATTCCCGAGACAATGCGAGTGGGCGGCATTGGCCCGCCCAGCGCGCGGAGCAATGATTTGTCGGCGATGAATCCTGCAATTGAACAACTCACCCATGCCGCGCCGGCCCTGCGGGCGGGGCTCCAGCACTATGCCACCACATTGCAGCGCATTTTGGAATCCAGGTTGCTCGGCCTGACGCTCTATGGCCCGGTGCTCACGCGCGAATTCGATCCCGCCCACATGCTTGCGACGAGCGTCCTCGTCGTCGAGCAGGTCGATCTCGCCGTCCTCCGGCGCATCGCCGAGCACGGATCGACCTTCGGCGCTCGCGGCATCGCCGCTCCGGTCGTCATGACGCCCGAGTACATCCGCGAATCCGTCGACACATTCCCGCTCGAAATGCTCGAAATCCATCAGATGCGCCGCACCCTCGCGGGCCGCGATTGCTTCGACGCCATCGCCCTCGACGCGGCCCATCTGCGATTGCAGTGCGAGCAGGAACTCAAGCGCATCCTCATTCGCATGAGACAGGCATTGCTCGCCGCCGGAACGCGCGAAGACGTGCTGGGCGAAATCGAAGCCGACATCGGCATCCAGCTCCTGCGAACCCTCCGCGGCGCCTTGTGGCTGCACGACAAAAAGCAATTCGTCCCGCGCGAGCAGGTCCTCGCCGAAACCGAACGCTGGCTCGGCTCGACGCTGGCCGGCGCGCGCTCCGTCATTCTCTCCCCCGGCGGCCTCGGCTGGCCGGAGTTCCAGGCCTTCTACGCCGACGTCGAAAAGCTCGCGGAGCGCACGGATGCGCTATAACACAATGCCGCAACCTTACTTTCGCCCCGAAGGGGCGACGGACTGTAGCCACGGGTGGAGCGAAGCGCAACCCGTGGATTCGATGCGATGGTTTGCAGTCCGCTCCAAAGGAGCGGCGGATTTATTCGAAGGCGCTGATCCGATGTCGGTCGTTCCGTCGTTCTCCCCTCGACTTTTGATTGGGATGGTGGCCCTCTGTCTTTTCTTGCCCACTTCCGCATTTGCAGTCCCCGAAACGACTCCACTCATCGGCGTCGTCGACGAAGCGAGCATCATCGATTCCGCCACTGAAAAGGCCCTGAATGCGATACTTCTCGAGTTGGAGCAAAAAAAACTCGCCCAGATGCGCATCCTCACCATTCAGACCACCGGCGGCCGCGACCTGCACGATTATGCCATGGAGCTGGCACGAGCCTGGAAGCTCGGCTCCGCGGAAAAGGACAACGGCGTCCTGATGGTCATCGCCGTCGCCGATCGCAAATATCAGACTATCACCGGCGAAGGCATCGAAGGCCCGCTCACCGATGGATTTCTCGGCGACACTCAGCGTGATCATATCGTGCCTAATTTCCGCCGCGGCAACTACGCGATGGGAATCTATGAGGCCACAAACGCCATCTCCCAACGAATCGCATCAGATGCAGGCGTCTCACTCACGGGCGCGGCGGCCCCGGTTCAGCCGCGCGCCTCGCGCGGATCACGACGCGGCGTTCGCGCCGGCGGAATGGCCTGCTTCATCTTTCTGGTCATCGCGATGATGGTGATCGGCTCCATCTCCCGTCGGGGCCGCCGAGGCGGTCGACGGCGCGGCGGCTGGGGCGCCGGCGACTTGCTCACCGGCATGATTCTTGGCTCCCTGCTCAACAGCGGCCGCCGTGGCGGAGGCTGGGGCGGATCCAGCGGCGGCAGCTTCGGCGGCGGGGGCGGGTTCGGGGGATTCGGCGGTGGAGGTGGTGGTTCCTTCGGCGGCGGCGGCGCGGGCGGGAGCTGGTGAAATAATGAATTGCGAATGGCGAATATCGAATAGCGAAAGTACGGAGGCGCTTTCCGAGGCCGGACTCTTTCCGAGCCCGAAGCGGTAGCGAGGGTGGAAGCGGTAACTCGCTGACCTCAAGCAAGACATTTAAGACGAAACCTACAATTCAACCGCTTCCCGAGCTGTCGCTCCCGAAGCTGATCGAAAGGAGAGAGCAGAAATGAAAGTCGGAAGAATCGTCCTCGTGGGTTTGCTGGGCCTGCTGGTGTTCGGTGGTCTGATCGGAGGCTGCACGTTCTACAGCAGCTATAAGACCGTGATCTCGCTCGACGAGCGCGTCAAGGAGGCCTGGTCGAACATCGACGCCGATCTCCAGCGCCGATATGACCTGATCCCCAACCTCGTCGAAACGGTGAAGGGCTACGCGAAGCACGAAAAGGACGTCATCGACGCCGTGGTGAAGGCACGCGAAAAATACTTCACCGCCCCCTCGCCCAGCGCGCGTTCGGAGGCCGCCACCGGTCTCGAAGGCGCCCTGTCTCGGCTTCTGGTCTTGCAGGAAAAGTATCCGGACCTCAAGGCCAACGAGAACTTCCGCACCCTGATGGATCAGCTCGAGGGCACTGAGAATCGCGTGGCCGAAAA
>DATMEE010000241.1:0-4614 GCA_035557035.1 Phycisphaerae bacterium | reverse complement strand
ACGGCGGCGGTCTCATCCTTGCCGCGCAGCAATTCGATGAACTCAAATTGCTGCGACCCTTCGAAGTTGCGCTCGCGAATGCCTCGCTCCCATTTTCCTCCCGCCACGACGGCCTCCTTCGGCCAATGTGCGAAGTCGAGCATGAGCTTGAGGACTGCATCCTCAACCGGCGTGGTTTTCGGCAGGAGCGGCTGGGAGTCGGAGGGTCCGCGCTCCAGGCTGTGCAATCGCGTGCCGGCCTTCGACAGGCCGTAATAATCCGCCGGCGGCGGCGTCTTGCGCTCAGCCCCATTGAACAGGCTGACCACCTTCGCCGGGCCATCGGCGAACATCTGCACGACGCGCACGCGAGCCGCCCGGGGTTCCTGGGCATTGAGCTGGACCCACCGGCCGATCCGGGAATAGACGAGTTTCTCGGTTTTTCCCTTTCTGATCTTGCGCGTCACGAGGCGCTGGACGCGATGCTCGGTGAAGTGCCCGGGCAGGAGATTGTTCTTCAGCGTAATCGTCTCCTGCGCCAAAGCCCGGGCGCTCGTGGACAGAAATGCGAAAAGCGTCGCAAGAGCGAGACAGACATTCGGATGCGGCATGATGAACCCTCGAGGGTATGGAGCCGGGGCAGGATTTTGGGGATTCGCTGCTGTTGGATTATAACCTGTAGACACCCGCGAGTGATCGAGGGGGGTTCATGGCGCTGCCAACAGGACGAGAGTGGACTTGGATTTCCGCGTTAATCATCGGCAAATATCGCGTCCATCGCACCCGTTGCGTGGGCCTGTCCACTTCGGCAAATCCGAGTCAATGAGTCCAAGGATCCCATCATGGCCCCGAAACTGTTTCGCGTCATTCTACCCGTAACGAGCATTGATCGCGCCGCGGAATTCTACGCAAGGGTGCTCGGAATGAATGGCCGCCGTGTGTCAAATGGCAGGCACTATTTTGACTGCGACGGCACGATTCTGGCCTGCTTCGATCCCGGCGCCGACGGAGACGACTATCAGCCGGTCCCGCTGTCGGAGTGGATCTACCTTGCGGTCGATGACATCGAGGGCGTTTACGAAGCATGCAAGGCCGCAGGCGCGGCGTTTGCGCCCGGGGAGGTTCACGGCGACCCCGCCGGTGAGATCGCCCGGCGACCCTGGGGCGAGCGGTCTTTTTACATGCACGATCCGTTTGGCAACAAGATTGCCTTCGTGGACCGTGCGACGGTCTATACCGGCTAAGACAGACATGTCGGTATTCCGCGATTTCTTGCGAGATTCCTCATCCGAAAACACTTTTTGGCCGATAAACGTATTGCACGGCTGTCGAGGCAGACGGATCTGCAAGTTGGATGCATTCGACGTTGAGCAGTGACGCGGGGTCAAGGCGGACCCACGGCGCTGGTCAGGACCGAAATCGATCGCGGCCCTGCTGTCGAATGCCCTAAGACTGGCGGCCGCCTTTTTTGAGAAATCTTCCTCCATGCCGGAGGCCGAATCTTCGCGATTCGGCCTTCTTTTCATTTGCGGCCCGCGGTCGATCATTTCGCATGAGCGGATATGATTGCGCGCTGGTCAAAGAATTCCAATCTCCGGGTAAGGAGTTCGGATGCAGGCGGTTGTTGTAAGAAATGGTGCCGCGACCGTTGAATCGATCGCCGATCCGCAGCCGGGCGACGGCGAGGTGCTCATTAAGGTGCGCCTTGCGGGCATCTGCTCGACCGATCTTGAGATCATCCGAGGTTACGCGAGTTTTGAGGGCGTCATCGGACATGAGTTTGTCGGCACGGTCGTGTCGCCGGCTTCGAAGCTGATGGGCAAGCGGGTTGTGGGGGAAATAAATTGTGTTTGCGGCCGATGCGATATGTGCCAGAGCGGACTGTCGACGCATTGTCGGCGCCGGACGGTTTTGGGCATTCAGGGACGTTCCGGCTGCTTTGCGGAGTTTGTCTGCCTTCCTGAAAAGAACTGTCTCGCCGTATCTGAGAACGTGTCTGACGAAGAAGCCGTTTTCGCGGAGCCGCTGGCGGCGGCGTTTCAGGTATTGCGTCAGGCCAAGCTGGAGAAGCGAACACAGGTCGCGGTTGTCGGAACAGGCCGCCTGGGATTGCTCGTCGCCCAGGTGCTGGCGACCACGCCGTGCCGGTTGATTGCCGTCGGACGGAATCCCAAAACGCTGAGCCTGCTCGATCGCCGAGGCATTCAGGCCGTCACGCTCGATCAGCTTCAACGGCGGCAGGATTTCGATATCGTCGTCGACTGCACCGGATCGTCTGACGGACTGGGCATCGCGATGGAACTGGTACGGCCGCGCGGCACCATCGTGATGAAGACGACCTGCAAGGCAGACCACGCCGTTGATCTGACACTCCTGGTGGTTAATGAGATCACGCTGGTGGGCAACCGGTGCGGGGCGATGGGCGAGGCGCTCAATGCCCTGGCCCGCAAACAGATCGACGTGACGAGCCTGATTACCCGGAAACTTCCGCTCTCAGAAGGGGTTCAAGCGATCAAGCTGGCCGGCGAGCCCGATCAGATCAAGGTACTGCTGGCAGGCCTGGGCTAAGATTCGTACGAGCGAGCAATGGTTCCACCCACCACTTGTACCGTCGAGCTTCAGTCCACTGCGCTCGAAGACTCGCGCGTGTTCCAGTTCCCTGCATTGCTGGACGTTCCCGGCTTCCGTCATGCCGTCACTTCCCGGCCGTGGAACATGGCGACACACTGCGGACCGGACACGGACAAGGCGCCGGCGCGACGGCGGAAGGTGTGCGATTTTCTGGAGTTGCCGTTCGAGAATCTCACGGCGGCGGATCAGATTCACAGCCCGCACGTGATCCGGGTGCGGGAAAGCGACATCGGCGCGGGCCGTGATGGCCGCCATAGCGCGCTGAAGTTCATCGACGGGATGATCTGCGATATTCCCAATGTGCCGCTGATGCAGTTCTCCGCGGATTGTCCGTTACTCTTGCTCATCGAGCCGCGGCGGCGGTTGTTTGGGATGTGCCATGCCAGTTGGCGCGGAACCGTGGCGGAGATTTCGGTGGAACTGGTTCGGCAGCTTCGCAAGGAATTCAGCGTCGACCCCGCGGCACTCGTCGGCGGACTTTGTCCGTGCGCCGGGCCGCTGGAGTATGAGGTGGGTGAGGACGTCCGGCGCATCGCACTGGCACGGCTGCCGGAGGCCGAGCGATTTTTCCCGAAAGTGCGCGGCGGCTGGCGTTTCGATCTTCGGGCGGCGAACCTGGATCAGCTTGCTCGGTCGGGCGTCGATCCTGCGGCGATCAGCGTGGCGTCGATCTGCACGCTGAGCGACGAGCGGTTTTACTCGTTTCGATGCGAGGGCGAGAAGGCGGGGCGATTTGCGCTGGTGGCGGGATTTCATGGGAGATAGCGAATGCAGAATAGCGAATGAAGAAAAGGGCGACGACATAGAAGCGCCAAGCCGAATCGTTCGTAAGATCTCTATGAGCGGCTTGCTGTTTGGCGATTCATCCAATCATTCTATTTCCCCCCGAATTCTTATCAGACCTGTGACGAGAGACGTCGCGCGGTTGAGCCGATGTAGGCTGCGGAGGTCCGCACCATGGCCAAAGCCAAAGCCGTCGTTCTATGCTCCGGGGGTCTGAACAGCACTGTTGCCGCGGCGATGACACAGCAGCAGCACACGCTGGCGATGCTGCACGTGCGGTTCGGTCATCGGGCGGCTGAGAAGGAAGCGCGGCTCTTCGCGGATCAGCTCGAATACTTCAAGCCGCAGCAGCACCTGACGATCGACATGCCCCACTTTGCGGCCATCGGCGGAAACGCGCGCACCAGCCGCAAATTCGCCATCGAGGACGCGCGGGCGCTGGGAGAAGCCCGTACCAACGCCTACATTCCCGGATTGATTACAACATTGCTCGGCGCGGCGTATACCTGGGCCGGGGCCATCGGCGCCAACAAGATCGTGCTGGGGGTCAGCGAGGACCTCGGGCCGCCCGCGCCGAAGACTTCCACGCTGTATCCTGACTTTGCCCGCGAATATATCGAGCTCGTCTCGCACGCATTCCTATTCGCGTCGGCCCAGCGTCCCATCAACGTGGACACGCCGATCATCGATCTGGAGCGCGCTGAGATCATCAAGCTGGGGAATCGGCTGGCAGCGCCTTTCGAGATGACATGGTCATGTCTCTCGTCGGCGGAGCAGGCGTGCGGCGGGTGCGTAGGATGCTCTACGCGAGCACGCGGGTTCGTGGACGCGGGGATCCCCGATCCAATCCTGTCGCGAGAGCCGGCCGGAATTCGATAGGGGATCGCAGCTCGAAGGCATGCACCTCCCAATGCCTCCGCCGCTCCTTCGGAGCGGACTGGAACGCGTTGCATCGCCTCCACGAGTTCCGCTTCGCTTCACTCGTGGCTACAGCCAGCCGCCCCTTTTGGGGCGAAGACGCATAAGCCCTTTATTTATTCACTCGATTCTGGCGACAGTCTCGGGTTCGGGCGATGCCTCGGTGGCAGCCAGCTTCGAACGTCGTCGCGCGGGGTTGCCCGACCAGTATTCGCTCTCGCCGGTCACGGTTCCCGGCAGCACGACCGAGCCGGCGCCGACGATCGATCCCTTTTTGATGTGCGAGCCGGAGAGCAGTACCCC
>DATMEE010000240.1:0-6981 GCA_035557035.1 Phycisphaerae bacterium | reverse complement strand
GCCGCCTCCGCCAGCGCCGCCGCCAGCCCCCCGCTGTAATTATCCTCCACGCTCAGAATGCGCCCGTCCGTCTTGCGCGCCTCTGCCAGGATCGGCGCCGTGCGCAGCGGAAACGAGTACGCATCGATCAGCGTGCAGGTCAACCCGGCCCTCGCCAGTTGTGCGACGGCCTCGCGGCACACGTGAACCATGTAGCCCGACGACACGATCGTGATCGCCTCGCCATGATTCAGCACGTGCGAGCCGCCGATCTCGAATTTTGTCTCGGCGGGATAGAGTATCTCGACGTCCGGCCGATGCGTGCGCATGTAGCACATGCCTGGATGGCTCGCCATCAGCACCGTCAGATGATATGCCGATACCGCGTCTGAGGGCTGTAACGTCACGCAAGCCGGCTGTTCCATGCCGTTATCGGCGTCCCCGGCGCAGCGGAAATACGCCACGTCGTGCAGGCTCATCTGACTCGGCCCGTCAGCCGCCAGCGACACGCCCGCGTGCGAGCCGACGATCTTGATGTTGGCCCGCGTAATCTGGGCCATCTCGATCTGGTCGTAGGCCCGCGACACGAACTTGGCGAAGGTGCTGGCGAACGGAATGAAACCGGCCGCCGCCAAACCCGCCGCGACGCTGATCATGTTCTGCTCGGCGATCTTGCACTCCACGAAGCGACTCGGATGCTTCTTTCCCAGGATCTCTGAAAAAGTGGAATTGCTCACGTCGCCGTCGAGCGCCACGATGCGCGGATCGCTCTCCGCTAGTGCCAGCAACGCTGCACCATAGGCCCGGCGTGTGGCCATCTTGCCCTTCGCGGCCACCCCGTCCAGGCCGGCCCGCTTCATCGCTTCCACGAAGCCCGGCGCGTCCATCTCCGTCCGCTCAAACGATTTCGCTTCGACCGGAGCCTTCGGCCGCTCGAACGTCGCATTCGCCTGAGCGCCCAACGCTCTCCCGGTCGCTTCCAATTCCGCGCAGGCTTTGTCCAACTGATCGGCCGGCACAGGCTTGCCGTGATTCGACTTGTCCTTGATCGAAGCGCAACCCCACCCCTTTTCGGTTTTCGCAATGATCGCCAGCGGCCGCCCGCCGCGGTCGCGCTTCAAAACCCCTCGAATCGCCTCCGGATCGTGCCCATTGATCGTCACCGCCTCCCAGCCAAATGCCGCCGCCTTGGCAGCCAGCGACGCCGCCGACTGCTGCGGCGAGACCAGGTCGGCCTGCCCCTGCCCATTGCAGTTAAAGATCGCCGTGACGCTGGTCAGCCCGCGATCGACGATGAAATCCATCGCCTCCCAGATCTGCCCCTCGCGCGACTCGCCGTCGCCGATGATCGTGTAAATCCGCTTGTCGATGTTCCGCATCTTCGCGGCCACGCCCAGGCCCGCGGCCACACTCAGACCCTGTCCGAGCGAGCCCGTCGCGGCATCAAAGAATGGAAACCCCTCCGCCGGGTTAGGATGCCCATCCAACGGGCTTTGCGTTTCCCGCAACGTGAGAAGGGCGTCGCGGGTGAGCCGCCGCGCCGATGCACGATCCTTCCCAACCGCCCCCCCCAGATCCGCCCAGGCGGCGTACACCACCGGCACGGCGTGCCCCTCGGACAGCACAAGCCGGTCATTGCCGGCGTGCCACGGGTCGGCCGGGTCGTGCCGCATGACGTCGTACATCAGCGTGATGACCAGATGAACGATCGACAGCGAACTGGTCGGATGCCCCGAGCCGGCCGCGGTCGTCATCCGCAGCACGTCCTTCCCGAGTTCGACCGCCTTGCCGTGAACCAACCTGCTGAAATCCATTGTCGACTCCGTCGTCCCGGGGTGCTTCTTTCCGCAAGAGTGGCGGCAATGCCAAGCTCGAATCGCGGTTCGCCGCTGGAACGTAAGGTAGCGTCCTAAATCGCCGTGGCAACGCCGCGGCGGTCGCACGGAAATGCCCAACGCCAATCGCCGGCTTTACAACGGTCCTTCCGAATTGCCGATAAACGTCTTATAATCCGCCCCTATTCCCGCCGGCCGAGGCGGGATCGGACAAGGATTGTCTCCTAAGCCATCGGGGGTCACAACTGTGGATTGCTTCGTCATCAGCGGTGGAAAACGCCTCAAGGGAACCGTCGCCATCAGCGGCTCGAAAAACGCCGCGCTGCCCCTGATGGCCGCCTCGATCCTCACCGAGGGGGAAACCGTCCTGAAGGGCGTGCCCGACCTGACGGACATCCGCTCCCTCTCCTATCTGCTTGAGAAACTCGGCGTCCGCGTCTTTCACTCCGACAACGGCAACATCAGCCTCAAGGTCGAGGACGAGATGAATTGCCACGCCGAGTACGAACTCGTCCGCCAGATGCGCGCCAGCGTCTGCGTCATGGGACCCCTCCTCGCCAAGCGCGGCCGGGCACAGGTCAGCCTCCCCGGCGGCTGCAACATCGGCTACCGGCCGATCAATTTGCACCTGCAGGGGCTTGAGGCCCTCGGGGCGACGGTTGAATTGGTCGGCGGCGACATTCACCTGAAAGCCAAGCGACTGAAGGGCGCCGAGATATTTCTGGGCGGGCCGTTCGGCTCGACCGTCCTGGGCACCGCCAACATCATGATGGCCGCGTGCCTTGCAGACGGCACCAGCGTCATCGAATGCGCCGCCTGTGAGCCGGAGGTCGTCGATCTGGCGAACTACCTGAACGCCTGCGGCGCCCGCATCACCGGCCACGGCACTCCGCGCATCACCATCGAGGGCGTCAGCGAGCTGAAGGGCGTCGAGCACACCGTCATCCCCGACCGCATCGAGGCCGGCACGATCCTGGTGGCCGCGGCGATCACCAATGGCGACGTTCGCCTGAGCAATTGCCGGCTGGATCACCTGCTGGCGGTCGTCGATCGGCTCAAGGCCATCGGCGTTCACGTCGAGCGCACCACGGACGGCTCGGTGCAGGTGTCATCGGCGCGGCGTCTGGAGCCGGTGGAGATGACCACCCAGCCCTATCCCGGTTTTCCCACCGACCTGCAGGCCCAGATGATGGCCCTGTTGTGCCTCGCCGACGGCAACAGCATCATCACCGAGAAAATCTACCCCGACCGCTTCGTCCATGTGGCCGAGCTGAACCGCATGGGCGCGATCCTGCGCAAGGAAGGCCCGACCGTCATCGTCGAAGGCGTGAAGCAGCTCATCGGCGCCCCGGTCATGGCCAGCGACCTGCGCGCCTCGGCCGCCCTCGTGCTGGCGGGTCTCGTCGCGAAGGGCAAGACGACGGTCTCCCGCGTCTACCACATCGACCGCGGCTACGACCGCATCGAGCTGCGCCTCAACGCCCTCGGGGCCGATATCAAGCGCCTCCCCGAAAAATACGCGGACCATCAATAGCCAAGTAGGGTGGGTCGGCCTTTTGACCCACCTTTTTGAGGAGCCGGCACCCTGTCACGCCGGCTGATTTCATTGCGAATGTTGCGCCCGACGGCGAATCGTGGGTGGCGTTTTCATGAGATGAACCCTACCCCAAGATGGTGGGTCGATGAGGCTGACCTACCCTACGCGGTCGATCTTCCGCGATTATTTGTCGAGCCGTTCGTTGTACGCACATCTGGCCTTGCGACTCCGTCCTATATTCGATCTGGCACTTGAAGACCCGGGCTTTTCGCTCCGATTTCCCGGATATCGCCGCACGTTCATAAGGAGTCAAAACATGTTTCCTGCCATCGATCCGATCTTTGTCATGATTCTGAACGTCGTGATCAGCATCGGCCTGGCCATCTTCAGCACGCTAATGGGCGCGGTCGGCTCCGAACTCTTTACGCCGATCCTGGAAAGCCTCGGCTCGGGCCTGGGCCTCGGCTCCGCCGCCTAAGAAAAACCAAAAGCTCCTCAGCGCGTGTTGGTCTGGCTCGGCCTGTGAAGGTTGCTCCACGCCGCGTCGGCGAGCATTTTCCTGGAGAAAAGCAATGTTTCCTACTTTCGTACAGAGCTTCGGCGATCAATTTTTCGCTGTGCTCATCAACCTGGTCGGCACGATCGGCGGCGCGATCTTCACCAGCATCATCGGCGCCCTGAGTTCGCAAATTCTTACGCCGCTCTTTCAGGGCATCGCCCAAAGCCTGGGCATTCCGGAAGCCGCGTAAGGGCCGTAACCAGCACCCTAACGCTACGCCCGGGGATTGCGCGCCTCGAAATCTGATGATGTTCAAACGATGCGTAATCTTCGGGGGCGCTCTTCTGGTGTTGCAAGGCCCGTCGATTGCGCAGCCGCCGGCGTCAACCAACCCCACGCCCTCCGAACGGTCGCAGCAGCCGCAATCCCGCGCTGATCAATCCGCGGATGTAGTCGAGATACCCACCACCAGCGCGCCGGCGGAAACCGAGTCGGACGAAAATTCTGCGCCGCTGCCCGGCCCGGAATATCTCCGGCTTCGATACGACGAGGACTATTCCTACCTCGACGGCCCGCCCGGAAGCTATCAGCCGGATGTCTTTGATCCCGTCAAGCGCATCCGGGTCTCCGATGACCTGATCCTCAGCCTGGGCGGTGAGGCGCGGGTCATGGTGCACTCCCTCACCAACCCCGGTTACGGCACGAATTTTCCCACCCAGGATACCTATCTCTGGCATCAGTATTTTCTGCACGCCGACCTGAGGTACCGCGACACCTTCCGCATCTTCGCGGAGGGCGTGAATGCCATGATCGAAGATCAGGATTTCCCGCTTCGGACCTTCGATGAAGATCGCTTCGATGTTCACCAGCTCTTCGCGGATTGGCGGGTGCTGGGCGACCACACGCCCCTGACCCTGCGCGTCGGGCGGCAGGCCCTGTCCTACGGCCGGCGGCGGCAAGTCAACTATTCCGGTTGGAGCCAGTTCCGCCGCACTTTCGACGGCGTGAAGCTGCTATACAAAAGCGATGACTTGCTGATCGACGCATGGTACGTGAAACCCATCAACATGAACCTGGCGGAGGGCCTGAACCGCAAGCCCAATCGTTACCAGGAAGAGCAGGACTTCTACGGCATCTACGCCACCTGGAAAGGAATTAAGGATCACGAGATCGATCTCTACCTGCTGGCCCTGATCGATCACGGCAATCCCACCAACGCAAATTTTCGCAGCGGCGATCTCTCCGCATATACCTTCGGCGGCCGCATCGGCGGAAAAATCGAGAATTGGGATTATGACGGCGAACTTGCGGGCCAGTGGGGAAAGTTTGCCGGCGACACCATCAGCGCCTGGATGGCGGGCGTCGACGGCGGCTACACGCTGGCCGACGGGGCGTGGAAACCGAGGCTCGGGGTGGGCTTCGACTGGGGCAGCGGCGACCAGGACTCAACCGACAACGTTCATCAGACCTACACCACCAATTTCAGCGCGGTCCACTCATTTCTGGGCCATATCGATCTATTCACCCGCCAGAATATCATCTCTCCCAATCTGAATCTGACCCTCACGCCGCACAAGAAAGTCACCGCGAAGGCGACGTGGTACACCTTCTGGAATGATTCGGTCACCGACGGAATCGCCAACGGCCTCGGCCAGCCGGTGCGCCGCGACCGCTTCGGCAACCCGGGGCACGACATCGGCCAGGAACTCGACCTCACGATCAACGTCTCGATCGACACGCACCAGACACTGTTATTCGGGTACTCGCACTTCTGGCCGAGCAATTTCATTTCGGCGACGGGCTTTGATGACGAGGTCGACTTCATCTACCTCGGCTACACGTTCCGCTTTTAGACCCACTTGACCGTAGCGTCCGACCCCCGTGCCGGACGAACAATCGTAGCGTCCGGCCTCCGTGCAGGACGAACGATCGTAGCGTCCGGCCTCCGTGCCGGACGGACCGGAGGAATCACGCGATGATCGTTTGACCTCGCGCGTAATGCCGCCATCTTGAATTGCCGCCCGCCGCCTGGCTGCATACGATCCTGACATGCCCGACGCCGCCATTTTGACCATCTCAGATTCGCGCTCGGAGGGCCTGGCCCGCGACCAGAGCGGACCGGCCATCGAAACAGCATTGGCGTCGATGGGCATCACCATTGTTGAAAAAAAGATTGTTCCCGACGATTGCGACACCATTCGCAACATCGTGCAGACGCTTCTCGGCCGCGTGTCGCTCATCGTCACCACCGGCGGCACGGGCGTTTCCGACCGCGACGTCACTTCGGAGGCCATCGAACCGCTCTTTGAAAAAACACTGCCCGGCTTCGGCGAAATCATGCGGACCGGCAGCTTCGAGAAGACGCCGCTCTCCATCATCTCGCGCGGCGGCGCGGGGATCGCAAAGCGGACGTTGATTCTGATGCTGCCGGGAAGCCCGAAAGGGGTCGTGGATTGCCTGGACCTCATTACGCCGGCGATCAAACACGTCCTGAAAATCCTCGACCAGCAGAAAGTCGATTGTCAGGCCGAGTCTCATCGTTAGGTTTCGATGGCTATCTGGCGGGTCGCTACCTCTAACGCTACAACAGCTATCGGCTTCGCTCCAAAGGAGCGACGGGCTGTAGCCACGGGTGGAGCGCAGCGGAACCCGTGGAATGGTGATGTTCGATTCCAGTCCGCTCCGAAGGAGCGGCGGAGTGGCTGCGGGGAAACAATAGTTCAGTCAAACACATCAATACCAGCTTATGTTCCCAATTCGCGATAACAACCCGATCAGCACGAAGCCCTACCTCACCATCGGATTGATAGCCGTTAACGCCACCATTTTCCTTTTTCAAATCGCCCGCCCCGCGGACCAGACCAGCGCTTTCACCTGGAAATTCGGGTTCGTTCCTGCCGAGCTTGTCGAATCGGAACCCGACTTTGCCGAGGGCCTGCGCGAGAATCCACCAGTTCGACATTTGACTGATTCGCGCGGCCGGCCGCTCGTCAATCGCTTCACCGGTCAACCGGCCGTTGAGTTGGATCGGCGGGCAGTCAACGCCATCTCCGACGTTCCCGCCCCAATCAACCTCTTCACCAGTATGTTCCTCCACGGCGGCTGGATGCACCTCATCGGCAACATGCTGT
>DATMEE010000239.1:0-5771 GCA_035557035.1 Phycisphaerae bacterium | reverse complement strand
TCCGAGCAGCCTGTCTGCATCACCAGGGTCAGAATGAATCCAGTCACGAGGAGACCGCGAAATCCGAGAGTGCGAATGTGCATTTCAACCCTTTGATTTATCTGGTGATCGCGGACGAATTCACAGCAGCCTTCGACCGCGCCGTCGCCGTGAAATCGGCCGGTTGCGACCTTGCGGAAAATCCCACGATCGAAGCCAAATACTCTATCCGCCACCATTTATCCACGCAAACCAGCATGAGGAGGGTCCCCGACGGTCCACACCGCTTGCTTCCCCCTATTGCCGCTTCTATCGTTGAACCCCGGCATGATGCACACCCCTCCCACGCCTGACCAAATGGTTCATTCCCCTTTGCAACGCCATCAGAATCGACGACGAAGCTGGGTTCTAACCGCCCTCACGGCCCTCGCCGTGCTCTTCGCCCTCGACTGGCTGCTGGGGTGGATCATCTGGCTCCCGCTGTACAGCGGTCTCTTCGGATTCCTGGTGGCCGGGCTGATTGCCGGCGGCATCGCCTTCCGCATCGCACGCCCCTTGCGGCCGGTCCGCACCGGGCAATTGGTGGCGCTGGCGCTGGTTCTCGGCGTCGTGAACAGCAGCGTGGCGCTCTACTGGGAGTATCACCATGTCGCCCATGGCGTCGGCGATCTGCCGGGATTCGGCAAGCTGCTCGCTCGCGCCTATCGCGCGGGCAGGCCCATAGACGAAGTCACGGACCGCGTCGTGCGCGAATTCAAGGCAAGGCTGCGCGATGAATATCCTCCCGGCGGAGCGGTCGGTTACGCGCGCTGGTGTTTTGCGGGCGGCGAAATGAAGGTGTCAGTGGACGATGCGTCGGATCACGTCACCGTTTCTCATCGCCGATGGGTCTGGCTCATCCGCAGCATCGCCGCTGCGCTGCTCACCTGCACCGGGCTGTGGTTCAGCTTCGAAGGCCTCCGCTCGCCGCTTCCGGTTCGGAACGTCCTAATCCCGGGAGAGGAATACGAGGAGATCGACTGAATTTCTCGTCCGCCGCGGCGGATAAACTCCGGGCGCCGAGTTCGCGGAGTGTGAGAAAACCCGGTTCCGCGCATTTTCCTGTTGCAAGATGCCCTTGCTTATCTTTTAGTAGCCGGCCTATAAGTGTTTGGACGAACAACGCCGCGCGCGCGGATATCAGACCGCCGCGGCCCGCATTCCTCTCCCATCGTCCGCCCATGCAGCACTTATCGGATTCGCGCCGGCAGTTCGCGCCAGATGTCCCAGGCCGCACAAATTAACCTGACCTTGCGCGCCCGTCGGCCGATTTGAGAACCAGCCAAGCGTCCGGGGGGGATTCCGCCAGGGCGACGGCACCAAGGGGCGAGGTCATGGGTCGTTCAAAGGAAGTGCTGACCACCGGCGAGGTCGCGAAGATCTGCAAGGTCGCGCCGCGCACAGTCTCGAAATGGTTCGACAGCGGAAAGCTGCGCGGTTATCGCATTCCCGGCAGCAAGGATCGTCGCATCCCAATGCAGCAGTTGCTGCGATTCATGCGGGCCCACGGCATGCCGCTGCACGGCGTGGAAACCGGCGTCACGCGCGTGCTGATCGTCGAGCAGATGCATGAAGTCGCAAGATTGCTGTCCGAGGCGCTGACCTCGGGGGCCGGTTATGAAGTGCGCGTGGTGCATTCGCCCTTTGAAGCCGGCGCCGCGGCGGTTGCCGACACGCCGTCGGTCATCCTCGTCGATACCACCATGCCGGGTCTCCAAGGGAAGGAGGGGCTTCGCGCGATGCGCAACGTGGGGGAATTGAGCTCATGCCGCGTCATCGCCCTGACCGGCTACCTGCGCGACGGTGAAGACTATGGCCTGCTTCAGGACGGTTACGACGCTGTGATCGCCCGGCCGTTCGACGTCTCTCAAGTCGTCCAAGCCATCGAGGACGCGCTTGAGTCCGCGACGGCGGGCAATAACAACTAACGGATCGCGAAGCATTAAGTCGAGTTAGACGATCGCCAAAACGGCAAGCCTCGATCGAAGTTTCGGCTAGCAATTTATCGCACGTCGCGGGGAGCGCCCCGATGCACGATCGCCATCGGCTGCTTCAACGATTCATCGTTCGATTCGTTTCTCTCGATCGACCGCTTCGTTGATCCGGGTTTCTCACCCGCAGTCTCGGTGCCGCCGAGCGGCGTCACTGTTCTCGAAATTTTCAGTAGGCGAGCCACGAAAAAGTCACGCGGGTTCAAACGTCCTGCCCGCTCCAGGATCGGGTTGGCTGCCGCCGGGCCGTCGCTATAGGCGACGACGTATCCCAGGAGTGTCGTTGAACAGGCACAATCCGGGTGCCGGGCCACGTAGGCCTTCAGCCGCAACAGGTGGCCTTCGAAATCGGCCGGGTCGCCGTACTCCGCACGCACGTCGTAATACGACTCGGTCAGATAGGGCGCCAACTCGAACGCCCGCGCCAGCACCTTGACCGCCTCGTCGTATCGCCCGACCGCGAACAGCGCGTGGCCCGCGAAGACCCGGCTGGCCGCGTCGCCGTGATTTTTCTCCGAGGCCCCGAGCCATTCGATGGCTGCGCGGTCGTAACGCCCGGCCTGAAAATGGCTCAGTCCCGCGGCCACGCCGATCCGGTTCGCGCTCAGCAATCGGCCCGCGCGCTCGGAGGCGATGTAATCCTGGTATTCATGGTCCGAGTCGTAGCGCCCCTGAATGTAAGCGTCACCCGGATCGCCGTGGCCAGGATACCCATATCCGGGATAACCGTACCCGCCGTAATAGCCGAAACTCCGGTTGCCACACGAACCGCCGCCGTAATTGCGATAGCGATGCGAATAGCGAGAGCTGCGCGAAGTACACCCGATCCCGCGGCCGCCGTAGTCGAAGCGCGGGCGAATCCGGGGACTCCAGTGGTCGGGACGATACTTGTCGGGAGCGACCTCATAGTGCCCCTGCGGCATGCGCAACAGCCGATCCCCTTCGATGTAGTCCGGAGCGCGGTCGAGGTACGCATCCTCGTTCTTTTGCAGGCGGCGTTCTTCGTCTGGCTCATCGGGCAGCGGCTGCGACCGCTCGATCGCTCGGCCCAATCGTGACGTATTCTGCTGAGCCGGTGCTACCGACGGCAGCCCAATCACCAAAGCGAACGCACCCAGGAAGTATCGAGACATGGCAGAACCTCCGAGAGGATACTATCAGACAACCACCTGCCCTACAGCCAGACTTCTGCGGCGGCGACCGGGAAAAGAAGACGCGTCGAATCGCACCATCCCGTCGCGCGAGGGCAAGGGCTGAGAGTATTAGACCCGGCCCGCCGGGAGTGGTTAGTTGGCGGAATCACACCCAGACTTGAAAAGCGATCTGTCCCGCTCACCCGGCCGCTTCGCGGCGGGGCTAAACGGAGCGCCCGACTGCTTTTGGCGGTGGATTACAACGCCGTTATCCATAAAGCTCCGAATTATATTTTCGCGCAATAGCGCATGTTAGTATTCGCTAACATATACGTTTATGGCGAATTCGACGCGGAGCGGAAGCACAGAAATCGTCATTACCTTAATTTTTTGCTGGACTTACGCACGCCGGCTTGCTTCAATAGCTCGCACCAAATTTTGCATTTCAAGTGCCCGATTGGACTACGAAGCTAGTAACCCCTAACGAGGTGACCCATGCTTGCAACCACTCCGCGGCAACCATCGGAAGCGCGGCACGTCCCACTGCCGCTCTTGAACGAATCCATCGAACAAACTCTTGCGGCCGAGCGCGAGCGGATGATGCGCGAGGCGGGCATCACGGTCGGCGACGTACGGCATTTCAAGAAGCCGGTCGAGCGACCCTTCACGAAGAAGGAAAGGGAGCACACCACGATCTGGGTGGGCGGCCTTTCGTTGCGGCATGATGAGCTGGTGAAAGCCGGGCTGGAAGGGCTGGGCTACAAGATCGGATTGATCCCGACGCCGGTGAAGGCGGACTTTCAGGCTGGCAAGGAATATGGCAACAACGGGCAATGCAATCCGACCTACTTCACCGTCGGAGCGGTGGTGAATCACCTTAAGCGGATGCGCGACGAGGAGAATGTTCCGCTCGAAGACATCCTCAACAATCACCTGTTCATTACGGCCGGGGCCTGCGGGCCGTGCCGGTTCGGCATGTACGAGGCGGAGTATCGGCTCGCCCTGCGCAACAGCGGCTTCGACGGCTTTCGCGTCATGCTCTTCCAGCAAGCGGGTGGGCTGAATCAGGAAAGCGTCGAGGCCGGGCTGGAATTCAATCTGAATTTCTTTTTGTCGCTGCTGAACGGGATCATGATGGGCGACATTCTGAACGAAGTCGCCTACCAGATCCGCCCGTACGAAGTCGTGGCCGGCCAGACCAATCGCGTGATCGCGCGGTGCATGGAGCTGAGCGAAGCGGCGCTGCGCTCGCGCAACTACGACGAGATTCAGGGAGGAGCGCTGGCGAAGATCTTGTCGAAGATCGTGCCGGCGGTGAAGAACGGAACCGACGCGGCGAAGTTTCTGGATCAGCTCAAGGGCACTTATTACGCCGAGGTGTTCGAGCAGTGCCGCAAGATGATCGACGAGGAGATCGAGGTCGATTTCACGCGGAACAAGCCCATCGTGAAGATCACCGGCGAGTTCTGGGCACAGACGACCGAGGGCGATGGGAACTTCCGCATGTTCCCGTTCCTGGAGGAGCAGGGCGCCGAGGTGCTGGTCGAGCCGGTGGCGACGTGGATCTGCTACATGTGCCACCAGGCCGGTCTGAAGCTTACGGACCGCAAGGCGATCCGCGCGGACGGCAGCGAGATTCCCATGTGGAGCGTGGCCGAGCGGCTGAAGGCCGAATTCGAGCACAAGAAGAAGCACTTCACGCTGAGCCTGGCCGAGAAGATCATCGTGCGGGAATACAACCGGCTGCGCGAAGCGCTGGGCGGGACGGTACACGAGCTGGCGCCGCAGCTTGAGCTGACGCGCATGGGGCACCCGTATTACAACTCTCGCTCGGGCGGCGGCGAGGGGCATCTCGAGGTGGCGAAGAATATCTATTACTCGTCGAAGGACATGGCGCACATGGTGCTGTCGCTCAAGCCGTTCGGCTGCATGCCTTCGACGCAGAGCGACGGGGCCCAGGCGGCGGTGACGTCGCACTTCAAGGACATCATCTTTCTGCCGATCGAGACCAGCGGCGAGGGCGACATCAACGCCCACTCGCGCACGCAGATGGCGCTGGGCGAGGCGAAGAACAAGTGCAAGGAGGAGTTCAAGCGGGTGGTCGAGTCGACGGGGTACACCATCGACCAGATTCGCGAGTTCGTCGCCCAGCCGGAGAACCGCGACCTGCGCCGGCCGCTGCAGCATTTCCCGCACAACAAGGGGGTCATCGGGAAGGCGTCGAATTTTGCGATTTACGTGGCGAAGAAAATGCAATCCGCCGGCGTTGAATCGTCGAAGCAGGGACGCGAGCTGGTCGCGGTTTGACTTCGCCGCTGAGTGGCGGGCATCGCAGGCTCACCGTGAAAGGCATGTTTAGCTAACACCATGAGCTACTCATTCCATAAACTTTGTCTGTCGGCACGGCCGCCTCGCGCAATCACGCAGGCGCGATGCCGTCAAGCATCGGACTTGTTTCGCGTCGATCCTCGTTCCTCGCGCTTCGCAAGCAACAGCTTTAGTCGATCTGCGATTTCCGGGGACTCGAGGCCTTCGGCCAATCCATGCACCCAACGCCAAACCCGAGCCATGTCAATTCCGGGATTGGCATCCAGCAGACCCTCGATGTCGGTGATATCACGTCCTCGAA
>DATMEE010000238.1:0-5934 GCA_035557035.1 Phycisphaerae bacterium | reverse complement strand
TTTGGGAAGACTCGTTCCAGCGAACGATGTCGATCTTCTCGCCGCCTAATTCTTCAACGATGTTCTTGATGCGGCTGCCGCGCACGCCGACACAGGCGCCCACCGCGTCTACCTTCGTGTCGATCGAGGTGACCGCCACCTTCGTGCGATAGCCCGCCTCGCGCGCCAACGCTTTCATTTCGATGATGCGCTCGGCGACTTCGGGGACTTCCAGCTCGAACAGCCGGCGGATGAAATCGGGATGGCTGCGGCTGAGGATGATTTTCACCTGATGAGGAACTTCGCGCACGTCAAGGATCAGCGCTCGGACGCGCTCGCCGGGCTGATGGGTTTCGCCGGGAATTTGCTCGCTTCGCGGCAAAAACCCTTCCGCGCGCCCGAGGCTCACCACCAGTGAGCCGCCTTCGAATCGCGATACGGTGCCGGTGATGATCTGGCCCTTGCGCTCGACGTACTCGTCATAGATGCTGACGCGCTCCGCTTCGCGAATGCGCTGAATGATCACCTGTTTTGCGGTCTGTGCCGCGATGCGACCCAGTTCACTCATGCTGATCGGCTTGCTATCGGCCGTGGCGGAGATCTCGCCGTTCAGCCGGTCGATCGAGACGCGCACGTAGTCGACACTCGCGTATTTCTTCTTGACGGCCGATTCCATCGCCGCCTCGAGATCGCCGAGCACCAGGTCCTTATCGATGTTCTTGTCGCGGGCCAGCGAGTCCACCAGCCGCAGTAGTTCCGTACTCATTTTTCATTCCCTATTCAATTGTCACTTCACGTGGAGAACCGGCGTCCACGCGCGCCTGAGCGGGGCGACTCAGCGCTGCAGCCCATGCACAGCGGTGCAATGGGCTTCGACGGAGCCGCACCCAATAAAAAAGCGGGCAAAACCGGAAGCCCACTTTTTCGGTGCATTTCTAGCGCGGGCGCCGAAACCCGCCTGCGTCGCGATGTGCTGTTTGTGGTCAACGCATGCGCTGACTCCCGCACAATTCACGCCGCCGCGAACGAAAAGCGGCCACGACCCGATGGACGGGTCGCTCACTCACGGGTCGTCGCTCCCATCGAGGCTGTCGCCGTCACGTTCACGCCAAGTTCCCCTCGTTCAAACACATGAGCCGGGCTTCATGTCGACAAATGCATCCATCTCTTTATGCCTCTGAAAGGCCATCGCGCTGTCGCCATACTTCGGTGCGACATCGGCCACCTCGCGCTCGCCGATGCAGATGGTGCCGCCGGAGGCGTCCTCGAATCCGGCGACCATGCCGGAGCGTCGTGCTCTTTCCGCAGCGCGAAGGGCCGACCAGAACGACGAATTCGCGATCGGCAATCTCAAGATCGATGTCATCAACCTGCTCGCACGCCGCCCGCAAACACCCTTGGAGACGTTCTTTAAACTAACACGTCCCATAGGGTTACGAAAATCGGAGCGCGGAGCTTGCCGAAAATATCGATTATAAGCGCGGATAGACTGGTGTCAATCCGTCAGAATTCTAGCTGGCTCGCGACGGATTTCATCGACGCGGGCGACGCCAAGTTATTGCGAGACCGAAGATTAAGGCGATGGCATTTGGAAGTACAACGCCGACATGGACGACGTGGGCTCCAAGGGTGAGCTCGATTGTTCTAGCCGACTGATTCTTCGTATCCCAAGGATCGAGCATGCCGCCGACGCCCTTCGCGTCGCGATTGCGGCAGTTCATCGAATGGACTATCTGCTGACCTGGAATTGCGCGCATATCGCCAACGCGGCCCTGCGACCGCGCATAGAATCTGTCTGTTCAGCGGCGGGCTACAATTCACCGATCATCTGCACACCCCAGGAATTGCTGGGGGGGCTAACAGCCATTGACGAGACCCCATCGTCGAGGAGGTTTGAAAGGCGCGCGACGAATACGCTCGCGGGTTCGATTACGATCTCGAGGCCATGGTTCGCGATCTACAGGCTCGTCAGAGAGCGGGCGGGGAGAAGGTGGTGGATCGTTCGAAATCGGCTTCCGGCATAAAACGTCCTGCGAAATCGAAAAGCCGACGGATAGCGCCGAAAAAAAAACGTACGACCTCGCAAGAAATCTAAAGCGCTGACGCCTGATCGTGGACGCATGGGCCACCTGTCGGGAGTTGATCCGATGTGGACCGATCCAATTGTCGAGGAAGTGCGGCGGGCGCGCGATGAGCAGGCCCGCCGGTTCAACTACGATCTCGATGCGATCTTTGACGATGTTCGCCGGCGTCAGGCTGCCGCTCGGCGCAAAAAGAAGGGCCGCCGCGAGGGCGACCCGAAAGGGAGTAGGAGCAAAAGAGGTAAGAGGCAAGGAAACTCTTTAGTTCCCAGTCGCTGGGACTGAGAAACTCCCCTCCCCCCCATCTATGTCCTGACATCTGCCCGACTATTGCAACCTGGAATTCCGGCCAAACTCAGGCGACCATTTCGTCTTCATGGACCGCTTCGGCATATTGGCCCAGGACGCGGCAGAGCATGTCGACCGTCCGGCGGGTAGCGCCGCGATTTTGCAGCACCACATTTTTCGCCCGCTCACCCATCGACGCCGCCATGTCTCGATCCTGCAGGAGCAGGCGCAGGGTCGGGACGAGGTCATCATCCTTGAAAAACTGCAGGGCCGCACGATCCCCGAGGAGCTTGGCCGCAACTTCCGCGAAATTCTCCATGTGCGGGCCAAAGCACATCGGCTTTCCCAGCCCGGCCACCTCCATAAGATCGCTTCCCCCTAGCGGAACCAGCGTGCGGCCGACGAAGACCACGTCCGCCAGCGAATAAAACTTCCGAAGCTCCCCCATCGTGTCGCCGAGAAAAACCGTCGAGCGGTCGCGGCTTAGATGCCCGCTGGCGTTGGACACATCGGTTGGGACGATCACGTCCGGGTCCGGACCGCCGGGATCCATGTTGCGGCTGCGACGTTTCACGGCATGGCCGCGGGTTTCCAAGGCACGAGATACCTCGTTGAATCGCTCCGGCCGCCGCGGAATGATCGCGAGTTGAATCTTCGGAATCTCAAGACGCAAGCGCGTGTAGGCGCGCAACAATACGTCTTCTTCGCCTGGGCCGGTCGATCCCGCAACGATCAGCGCCGAGTGGCGGTCGATGCCCATCGCGCCGGCCAGGTCGTCGGCTCCGGGCACTGCGTCGGTGACCACGGCCGTGTCGTACTTCATCGAGCCGGTGATGCGGATACGATCGGGCTGCACGCCGAGGGCGATGAATCTCGCTTCGTAGATCTCATTCTGCACGGCTGCCCACGAAATCTGTGAAAACATGGTCCGGGCTACATCGCGAATAAACGGCTTTGAAAACCGCCGCATGGACTTTTCTTCGGTGATGCGGCCGTTGGCGATGCCGACGGGGATGCCCTGTTCGGTTGCGAGCCTGATCAGATTCGGCCAAACCTCCAGCTCCATAAGGATGATGGCGTTCGGCCGGATTCGGTGGAAGACGCGCCGAATGACGAATGAAAAATCGAGCGGGTATCGAAAAATGAGCTTATGAGGATAGAGCGTTTGGGCCGCGGTGAAGCCGGTGTCCGTGGTGGCGGAGATGACGATTTCAAATTCCGGGAGCGTGGCCTCAATTTCAGTGACGAGGCTTTTGGTTGCGTTGACCTCTCCGAGCGAGACGGCGTGAATCCAGATGCAGGGTCCCTCGCCCGGGCGATAGGGCACGCCGCCGAAGCGCTGTCGCCAGCCGCGGCGGTTCTTTTTGAGCGCGATCATCTGGTAGAGGAGGAAGGGGGAATAGAGGATCGCGGCGAAAAAGTAGAGGACGTTCAGCAGCCAGGGGGGCATGGGGGTTCATCATAAAGCCGGGGGGCGTTCTGGCAACGAGCGAGAGATCGGGCGATTTGGCCATTTGGCGATTTGAAATGAGATGATTCGACGGCGGCGGCATTCCGAGGCCGACGCGCGAGCGAGGCGAGGCGCGCTGCTCAGATTTTGTTTCCATCAGGATCACTGGAAAAGCGGCTCTCCGTCTCCGACGGCGTTTTTCTCGCAGGGCAGCAAACGATAAACGAGTATCACGGGCAGGCTGGCCAATCCGGCACAAAAAAACCAGTTGCCCGCAAGCCCGGCAACTCGAATCGGATTTTCGCCGTCTTCGCCAGCAAGGGATTCCGGAGTCGGCGGTCCCATGTCCTCGTCGGAGAATGGCTGGCCGGCGAGCTTGTTCAAGTAGAATAGGTTTGCCCCAAAGTCGATGCCGCCCTCGGCTTCGAGAGCGCTGGGATAGAGGTGCATCCAGTTTCGGTGCCCGTAAACTGTCACTGCCGTGGCGACGGCACACGTCCAAAGGGCGCCGGCGACCCAGAATAGTCTTCGATACTTAGACACTGGCGGGCATCCGCAGCGACATCTGAGTTAATTTCGAGGATTCCGCCGCTCCTTCGGAGCGGACAGTATTCGAGCGACACCAGTCCACGGTTTCCGCTTCGCTTCACCCGTGGCTACATTCCGTCGCCCCCCCTGGGGCGAAGACTTGGTCGCACCGTCAGGAAGCTGAGCACGTCGGAATCAAAGCGAGTCCTCGGCGATGCGGCGGACTTCGTCCAGCCGGCCGCGAAGATCGGGCGGGAGGCGGGCGTCGATTTCCTTCGTAATCAGTCCCACGCCGAGCATGTCGATGACGTGGGTCTGGTCGACCGGGCGGTAGGATTGGAGCTTCATCATGAGAAGCTCGGGCAGGTCGATGACGGGATATTCGGCAATGGGGTCTTGCGAAACAATCACGTCTGGCGCGGGATGGGCGTAATTCGGTCTGATGAATTCGTTGGCGATCACTACATGAATTCCGCGCTTCGGGCTGGGGTCGTCCTGATCCAGGAACATGTTCACGCCCAAAACCTCTTCCTGAATGAAGCCGATCTTGAGCAGCGATTCCGCCAACCGGGCAAGGTCGGCGCGCCGTGCGAGAATATCCACATCCTTGGTAGCGCGCACTGCATCCGGGTCAACGGTTGTCACCCAGGCCGCAACCGCGTTGCCACCGACAATGGCGTACGGCGCGCCGGATGCGTTCAACGCCCGAGTCGCCTTTCTCAACAGCTCTTCGACGCGCCACATCGCCACGTAGGGAGCCCAGGTTGGAATCGGTTGGACTGCCACAACCCTATTCTACCCCTTAGGATCAGGCGGCAGCAAATAATCGAAATACTAACTAAGATTGACGGATGGGATGTCTCGACGCTTCCGCCGCTCCTTCGGAGCGGACTTGTAATGAACAGACCTATCCACGAGTTCCGCTGCGCTCCACTCGTGGCTACAGTCCGTCGCTCCTTCGGAGCGACGGCAGGTAGCGCTGCCGTACTAATCAAGAATTGGTTGGCGATTGCTGACTATTTATGAATTCCTTCGCCCGTTGAACTGCGGCGGCCGGGGCGATTTTCTCCACGTCTTTGGGCGACTTGCGGATCGAGAACTCGACGACACCCTCGCCCAGCGCCCGCTTGCCAACCACGATGCGCAGCGGGATGCCGATCAGGTCCGCGTCCTTGAACTTGAAGCCGGCGCGCTCGTCGCGGTCGTCCCAGAGCACGTCGACGCCTGCGGCCGCAAGCTCGTCGTGAATCTGCTGCGAGGTGGCCATGACCTGCTCGTCCTTGGGGTCGAGCGAGACGACCAGCGCCTCGAACGGCGCGATCGACATGGGCCAGATCGCGCCGGCCTCGTCGTGGTGCGCCTCGAGCGCGGCCGCGAGGGTGCGGGTGAGGCCGATGCCGTAGCATCCCATGATGTGCGGCTGGGCCTTGCCGTTCTTGTCGAGGTAGGATGCCTTCATTGAGACACTATATTTTGTGCCGAGCTTGAAGACGTGGCCGACCTCAATGGCTTTGCGCAGGCGAATCGGCGAGCCGCTACCGCTAGGTGACAGGTCGCCGTCCACGACATTGCGCACGTCGGCGACGGTGACGTTCTCGTCTTCCATCG
>DATMEE010000237.1:0-3722 GCA_035557035.1 Phycisphaerae bacterium | reverse complement strand
GTTCGAACTGGTCACGCCGGCCAACATCAACGACTATCTCCAGAAGAACTAAGTTAGTCGGGAAAGAAGCGTCTTACGACGCAGATACGGTTGCCCGTTCCTCTCCCCTCCGGGGAGAGGAACGGCACGCAGTCAGGATTGCGGCGGGTGGGGATTGCGCTGTGTATGCCCCTCACCCGGCCTCCGATTATTATGATAGCGGCGAAGGCCTCTATGATCTGGGCGCGTTGAGCATGCCTGCTATCGGGTGCTTAGCGGACATTGCGCGGACGGTTACCCACTTCGCAGTTTGACCCAGGGCGGACATTTCAGGTTGTTGATCGACTGTCCGTACCGGGACGGTAGGACCTGTCCGCCGAGGAGACGGACAATTCTGCCGCTAAAACTTGCAGGCTGCGTTCGCATGATCCAACTCCGCTCGGAATGAATTTTCCACCGGAGCGAAGATGACTGTCACGTCCTTGGCAGGCGCTCCGGACTCGTTTCGCCCGATGTGCCCCCGGCCGGTATCAACATACCCATGGGCTTTCGAGACCACCTTTGGCGTGCACGTCGGATCGTCGAGCTCGTAGAACGTCACTTCGCCTTCAGTGACTGTGATGAAGACCGGGCCCGGATGCGAATGCCATCCCGTCGAGCTTCCAGGCGCGTAGTCATGCGTCCGCACGACGATGTCGAGCGGGCTCTTCGCCTGGGCCGTAAACCCCAAGTCGGACTGCAGTTCAAATGCATCATACGTAGCCCGCCCGATAACGGTCGGGGTGACCCCGACCGCCGGCTCTGCGTGCGCAGTCATCGACGCGGACATTATTAGCTCGAAAGCACACAGTGAGAACATAAGCACGCCGATACGGCGCGTGTTGAGGAATCGCGGCTTCATGGGTAGTCCTCCTATTGGATCCAACGTGTCCCGGATCGGGGGTGAACGGCGATTAGGATGATGCGTGTGTGCCTCGCGCCCGCGGATACCGCGTTGGTGGTCATCTCGGCGCCGGTCAACTTGCTGCGCTGCCGTGACGATTCCCACCGAGCAGATAGTGACAGCAAGACAAACCCGATCCTGATAAATCGAGCCCATCACATCCTCCCTTTCCGTTACGGCGGTTGCCTTCGCGTCCTCATGGCGCATTAGCTCGGCCAGTTGGGTGGCACGAAACAGTAGATTGGCGCCGTTGGGTCGGGACCTCCACCGACGGTCCAAGCGGGACTTCCCGAACAGACATAGGCGGAGCCGTCGATTGAGAATGGCTGCGTCAGGATCTTCGATTGCGGTACTTCGCGCCACTCGTCGTTGACAACCACCCACCAGCGACCGGCACGCCAGTCCGCTTCGGTGCGATGACAATCTCCTTCGTCGCAGCAGGATGCATTGGTGCCCGGCATGCGGAGGCTTTTGAACCAGTCCCCCCGCTCGCCGGCCCAAGCGACGGTGGTCGAAGCCAAAGCTAGCGACAATGCCAAACTAGCTTGGCCGGCCACAGCGCTCGCCATTCGCCTCTCCCGATCTCAGCGGGAAGAAGACTGCGGCTCGCGCCGGAAGTCCTGAAAGTCGTCCGATCTTTTGCTGAAATTCTTCTGAACCGCACGGAAACGGCGATGTTTTTGTGAACGATGTGGCGGCGGTGGCCGTGGTAGAGTGCCGGCGGGGGAATGGAGACTCACCTCCAGCAGGGAGACTGGATGGAAGTCCGGTCAGGTCAATCGCTCGCGATCAACGGCGTGACCGCCGATTTCGGCCGCGAAACGCTGCGCGATCGGAAGGGCAATCCCGTCGATTTGCGGCCGCAGGCTTTCGCGGTGCTGCGTTACCTGGCGCAGAATGCCGATCGCCTCGTGACCAAGGACGAATTGATCGAGGCCGTCTGGCCCGGCATCGCTGTCACCGAAGACAGCCTATTTCAGTGCATTCACGAGATACGGCGCGCCCTCCACGATGAGGCCCGGACTATCCTGCAGACTGCGCCGAAGCGCGGCTACCGGCTTGTGCTGTCAGTGAACGGTGATACCGGCGGACCGCGCAATCAGGCGACGTGGGACGTGGATAAGCGTCCGGCCGAGTTGGCGCCGGCGGGGTTTGAGGAGTCGTCACCTAGGGCAACGACGCCAATGCCCGAGGCAATGTCGGCACGGCGTACGCGAAAACTGCGCCGGGCTTTGCTCGCGTTCACCATCATTGCGGCCCTCGGCATTATCGGGGTCACAATCTGGCACATCCGGCCTTCTCAAAAGACGCTGGAGGGCAATCCGTCCATTGCGGTGCTTCCGTTCGACACCTTCGACAGCGATGAGGGCACGAAACGGTTCGCAAGCGGGATCGGCCAGGACATCATCACCGACCTTTCCCGTTATAGAGATATTGACGTCATCGGCTGGAATTCCAGCAGCACGTATGCCGGCGGGCTGGCCGATGTCCGTCAGGTCGGGCGCGACTTGAATGTGCGCTATGTGCTGAAGGGCTCGGTCCAACGCGATCATGACCAGATTCGCGTGACGACGGAGCTCCTCGACACAGCAACGGCTGTAAGTCTCTGGTCGGAGCGCTGGGATCGGCCGGTTGTCGACCTTTTCTCGGTACAGGCCGAAATCTCAAATGAAGTGACAAGCCACCTCGGCAGCTCGAAGGGCGCCATTCCAGAGGCGGATCGTATCATGGGCCTGCGGCTTCAGCCGCAGAACCTGTCGGCATATGAGACCTATCTCCGCGGACGGGAATCGCTGCAGCGTTTCACCAAGGAGAGCATCGAGGCGTCCATTCCGCTCTTCAGACAAGCCGTCACGATGGACCCGAAACTCGCGAGGGCTTGGGTCGAGATGGCTGCCGCTTATGACGCGCTCCCAGGCTTTGGGGCGAAACATGACGAGGTCCGGCCTCAGGCACTCGCCGCCGCCGAAACTGGCCTCGACATCGATCCGCAGGACGCGCATGCGCACGCGATCATGGCCCTCGTCCTTGGACACATGAACGATTTTGAACGGGCAGAGGCGGAGTTCGACACCGCCCTTCGTCTGAATCCCGGCTCAGCCGACATCATGACCCTCTATTCGCTGTGGGCAAACGCCTTCGGAAAACCCGAGCGCGGAGCGGAGGCCGCCGACAAGGCAATCCGGCTTAATCCCAACTACCCAACATGGGCCGCCAACGGCTTTCGCTATGCCTATTTCATGGCAGGACGATACAAAGATGCCCTTCGTATCCTGGAGCGCCAGGCGCTCGAAAACTATACACGCTTCTCCTGGATCGTCCGCGCCGCCGTCTATGCTGAACTCGGCCGCGACGAGGAGGCCAACACCTGGATGGCCAAGGCTCTCGCGAAATATCCGGAGTTAACCAGCGAAGGTTTCGTCAATGAACCTGGGTGGAGCGACTCCGAGCGGAAGCGAATAATGGACGCGATGCAACACGCGGGTTTTCCGCCCTGCGCGCTGCCGGGTCAGCTTGACGGCGTTACGAACCCGGTTCGCATACCGCAATGCATTACCTTAGAGGAACGCAGGCCTTCGGCTCTGTAACCAAAATGGATAGCGGAACAGCGCTTTTTTGCTCGCATTGAACGTGCTCCGTGCCGATGCGCGCCACTCAACACTCATGACCGCTTTTGGCGCAAAGCGGACCTATAGGGTGCGTCCGCTGATGTCCGTTTGTGGGAGGCGGACGGCAAGACGGGACATTCCCTACTTCTGAGGCTGAACCCACGATTATCCACCGACGTGATCGACGGGCC
>DATMEE010000236.1:0-4721 GCA_035557035.1 Phycisphaerae bacterium | reverse complement strand
GGCGCCAGGAGAGCCGGCAAATCGCAGGCCCCAAGCGTCAGCAGGAGGCACGGCAGCGTCAGTATTGCGGTCGGTCGCCCGATCACTTCGGCCCTTCCTTCATTTTGGAGTTTCGGCGCTCCAGCCCTTGTGTTACCATCTGCCCGACCCTGGATCAAGAGGACTCCACGGATGGACCGCCCACTTCTTCTTCGCATCGTCACCTGCACACTGCTGGCTGCTCTCGCCGCTCCCGGCTTCGCCCAGGACAAGGACGAAACCTATTACGAGCGGCTGGAGTACGATCCCGACTCCGGCGAATGGAAAGAAATCCCCCCGCCCATTCCCGGCACCGAGGCCGGCGACCTGGCGTTGGCCCGCTCGCTCCTGGCCCGCGGCGAATACGATGCCGCCCGCGCCGCCTTCAAGGACTGGTTCAAGAAATATCCCAACTCGACGCTCTACAACGAAGCGCTGTTCTACGCCGCCGAAACCGAAGTCTCCGCCGAGGATGCCGACGACAAGAACGGCGATCTCATCCAGGCCTATGAGTGGCTCGAGGAATTGCTCGAAGCCTCGCGCGGCACCGACCTGGCCGACCGCGCCATCCGCAAGGAGCTGATCATCGCCGAGATGCTGCTCTTCAAGGACCGCAAGGTGCGCAAGCTCAAGGGCACCATCTGGCTCTCCGGCGAGGACGAGGCGCTGGATATGCTCAACCGCGTCGCCGACATGTGGGCGCCCGACACGCCGCTGGCCGAGCAAGCCCTGCGCATCAAGGCCGACTATCACTTTCTCACCGGCGAATACGAGGAGGCCGAAACCAACTCTGCCCGGCTTATGCGCGACTTCCCCCGCGGCCGCTACCACAAGGTGGCGATGCTCCGCAGTGGCCAGTCGGCGTTGGCGCGATTCCCCGGCGTCGAATACGACGAGGCCGATCTGCTCGAAGCGGAGGTCTACTTTCGCGACTTCCAGCGCGAGTATCCGCAGGAGGCCGCCGAATACCAGATTCCGCAGACCCTCGACCGCCTCACCGAGAGTCTCGCCCAGAAGGAATACACCGTCGGTCGCTTTTACGAGCGCGTGAAAAAGATCGACGCCGCCGCGTTCTACTACCGCTACGTCGCGCGAGCGTTTCCGCATACGACGTGGGCCGCGGAAGCCGAAGGCAGGCTGGTCGCATTGGGTGCCACCGACGTGACTTCGCACGACCTCGGCGATCTCGGCCCACCGGCCGATCCGGCCGTCGAACCGACCACGGAACCCGCCCCGGAATCACTCGCCGAACCATCGCCGGAGACGACGGATCCGACGACCCAGCCGGTGGACGAATAGGGTAGCGTCCGCCGTCTCGGCGGACGGCGTTGTGAACGGCCATCACGTCATCATCGTGGCACTACTCAATCAAACCGATAAACGTAAATCGACCCTCCGATGACTTCCACTGGCTCGAATCGCCCCAGCCAGTCGAACCGCGCCCCCGTGCCGGGCACCACCTCCGGCTGCTGCAGAATGCTCGCACTGATCGCGTACCACCCCGGCAGCGGATCGCGAATCTCGCTCAGCCGCATCGGCTGCCACTGCAACCCATAATGCCGCGCCGCCGCATCGACGAAATACGCGGGCTGATACACCATCCGCACCGGCGGCGAATCGTGCGCTCGCGCATACTCGGCTAGCCCCTTCAAATCCTGCCCCCAGTCGAGATTCGAATCCGTCAGACACCGAATGCCGCCCCGCCGCCCACCCGCCGCTTCATTGAAATACGCCAGATAGTGCGGCCCGCTGAGCAGCGTCCCTATGACGAGCCAGCACCCCAGCACCACGACGCCAATCCGCGCCGCCCGGCCGTTCTTCCAGAGCGCCGCGACCGCGCCTCCCAGCAGCACATAGAGCAGTGGATACAAGGGCAAGACATATCTCAGGCAGGGCATGCAAGGCACCAGCGTCGTCGCCGCCAGCAGCAGGACAATGCCCACCAGCGCGAACCAGGAATCCGGGCGCAGCCAACCGCGATGCTTCACCGCGAGAATGACTCCGATGCCAAGCAAAGTGAGAATCGGAATCGGCGTCTTGACGGCGAACGCCGCCGGAATCCCCCACCACGGGCCGGTCGGCGAATTGCGCCCGAAGCAGAACGCCGCCGCCTCCGGACTAATGAGTTGGTGCCGCTCCAGCACCCCAAGCTGAAAGCCGCGCCAGTAATCACCCAGTCCATGTCCCTTCCAACCGTACGCGGCCCACACCAGCAACACGGCAAGGATCACAGCGACTGCCATCCAGATTGCTGCAACCCTCATCTTGCAAGCTACTGGTTTCTCATCTTCGGTCTGATTGGATCGCTTCCGCCCTGACCATTCGGCGGCGGCCAGCACGGCCGGGAGTGCAATCAGAAAACCAACCGCGACGAAGCGCGCGAGCAGCGCACACCCCAGCGCGACGCCTGCAACGAGCGTGGTCGACTGCGACGGCCGCCGCCACAATCGCCAGAACGCGAACGATGCAGCCGCAACGCCGAAAGCCAGGCCGATGTCCAGCGTGGCGAGGCTGGAATACGCAATCAGATTCGGGCAAAACGCGCACGGCGCCAGTGCCGCCAGGCCGGCCCACTCCCCGAAAATCGCCGCGGCCCATCGCCAAACCAGAACCGCCGTCGCGGTCCCGAGCACAACAGCCACGAGCCGTCCGGCGAACAGTATCGCATCCGGACTTGCGGTATTTTCAAAGAGAAAACCCGGCAGAAAGGACTCCGGATCATCGACCGCGCCGGCCCATGCCGGAAAGTCCTCCAGCGGCCGCAGATCGAGCAAGAGCAACGGCAGCCCCAGCAGATATTTCATCAATGGCGGATGTTCGCGGTTAAACTCCAGCGCGCCGCGGGTCAGATATGCGTAGCCCGCGGCGAGATAGTACGGCTCGTCATAGGTTGCGGATTTACTTCGCGCGGCCCAGAGACACTGACCGACGAATGCCAGAATCAGCACAATCGCGATGCGAGTGGTCCACGGGTTGCGACGCGCCTGCGGCATCGTTTGCGCGATCACCACCGTTCCGTAATACTCTTGCCCTGCATGAATAGTTGCAGGTAGTCGCGGCCGCCGGCCTTGCTGTCGGTGCCGGACATGTTAAACCCGCCGAAGGGCTGCACATCGACCAGCGCCCCGGTGCACTTGCGGTTGAGATAGAGATTGCCGACGTGCAATTCGTGGCGGGCGCGCTCGAGATGCGCGCGGTCATTGGAATACAACCCGCCGGTCAGGCCATACTCGGTGCCATTGGCGATGTCCAAAAGCTCGTCGATCCCGCGGCCTTTGATCACCGCCAGGACGGGGCCGAAGATCTCCTCCTGAGCGAGGCGATCGTTCGGCTTGATGCCGGTGAAGATCGTGGGAGGAATGAAGTACCCGCCGGTCGGCACGGGCGTGTCGCCCAGCGCCATCTTTCCTTCCTTCTTGCCGATGTCGATGTAGCCGCGAATCTTGTCGAAGGCGTTCTTGTCGATGACGGCGCCCATGTGAAAATTCTCGGCCGTCGTCGGATTGCCGATCGTCAGCCGCTTTGTTCGTTCCACCACTTTCGCGACGAGCTGATCGTGAATCTTTTCGTCGGCGATCAGCCGGCTGCACGCCGAGCACTTCTGTCCCTGAAAGCCGAAGGCCGCCGCGACGACACCCTCCGCGGCCGCATCGACGTCCGCCGCGTCGGTGACGACGATGCAGTCCTTGCCGCCCATCTCCAGGATCGTGCGCTTCAGCCAGATCTGCCCGGGGTGCGCCTTCGACGCCCGCTCGAAGATGCGCAGACCAACGTCGCGCGAGCCGGTGAACGCGATGAATCGCGTGCGCGGATGATCGACGATCAAATCGCCGATCTCGCTGCCGTTGCCCGGAATGAAGTTCACCACACCCGGCGGCAACATGCACTCGTCGAGCAACAGCTCGATGAATTTCGCGGCGATGATCGGCGCCGCACTGGCAGGCTTGAGCACCACCGTATTGCCGGTCACGATCGCGGCCGTCGTCATGCCCGCCATGATCGCCAGCGGGAAATTCCACGGCGGAATGACCGCGCCGACGCCCAGCGGAATGTAGCGAACCTCGTTCTCCTCGCCCTCGAACGGCGTCACCGGCTGAGCGCCGCCGAGCCGTATCATCTCGCGGCCGTAGAACTCCAGAAAATCGATGCACTCGCAGGTGTCGGCGTAGGCCTCGATCCAGCTCTTGGATTCCTCGTAAACCATCCAAGCCGAGAATTCATAGACTCGACGCCGCAAAATCCCTGCGGCGCGAAGCAGATATCGCGCGCGAACATCGGGATCGACGCGCGACCAGCCCTTGAACGCCTCGTCAGCCGCAGCGATGGCCTGCCGGGCATGATCGGCACTGGCACGGCTCACGGAGCCGACAAGCTGATCGGACTTGCCGGGATTGAGAGATTCGATCTTCTGGGTCGTTTCGACTCTCTGTCCGCCGATGCGCAGCGGATGATTTCGGCCAAGCTGCGATTCCACGAGCTTGAGCGCATCGAGCATCCGCTGCCGCGGCTCCGGCTCGGAGAAATTGACGTAGGATTCAGGGGTGTACGGCGTGAGCATCGTTGACTCCACGAATATGGCGACGCAATGCGCTTGGTAAGTCTCAAACAGTATAATGGAATTTTGCCCGACAGACGAACTGTTTTGAAAGGGATGAGTCGGCGCACAGTGGCCGTTCTTATCGAGTTTGACGGGAAGTGGGGAC
>DATMEE010000235.1:0-5815 GCA_035557035.1 Phycisphaerae bacterium | reverse complement strand
CGATCCTTACGCAAGTCATTGGCGGGCGCGTGGCGGTCATCGCGTGCCCATTCGACTTGTCGGCCGGACTGGAGGGCCACTACATCTGGAGCCGGGTGGGGTATGCGCCAGAATCGACGCGGGCCATCGTGGACAATATTTTGTTGATGCGGTTGAAACAGAAGCGGAGATAAGCAGCGTTCTAGTGCCCCAAGACTTTTGTTCATGAGCAAAACCCTTATTCTTCATTCCGGCGCGCTGGGTGACACGATCTTGATGTTGCGAGTGGTCCGTTTCTTGCGCGACGCGCGCGGCGTTTCGGTACACGTCGTGGGGCGGGGCGAATATGGCGCGCTGATTCGAGCCGCGGATGCCGTGTCCGGATTTTGGAGCATCGAGACGGGTGGATTTCATCGACTGTTCGGAGATTCAGCCGAAATGCCCGGAGAGATGCGGCATTTTTTTGGGCAGTTTGATGTGATCGTGAACATGCTGAGCGGCACGGCCGGTCCGCTCGACTTTCCAACTCATGCGAACGCGGCGATCGTCCAAATCGATTCTCGCCCGCGTCCGGAATTCAGCGGGCATATCACGGATCAATGGCTACAGGACATCTGTCGCCAGGTGCAAGAACTGGGCGTTAGAAGGGATCTCGCGTTTACTGATTCGGCGGCCCCAGAGACGATGAGGGCGTGCCCGCGAATCGATCTCGATGACCAAACGAGGGCGAAGGCGCGAGCATGGCTTGATGGATTGTTCGACAAATCTGAATGTGCGGCCGGGACGCATCCTACGGAGATCGATGCTCGCGCGGCATCCGCAATAGGTGCCATGCGCATTGCGCTACTTCACCCCGGAAGCGGTTCGCGGTCGAAGTGCTGGCCTCTCGTTCGAGTCGTTGCGTTGTTTAATCGGATGAAAATAGCGGGGTGGAAGTGCGCGTTTCTCGTCGGCCCGGTAGAACGGGAGCGGTTTTCTTCGCAAGACATGGCGTTGTTGCGGGCCACCGGTCCGATGATCGACCGCGACGACCTGCTCGAGGTGGCCGGTTTGTTGCGAGCCTGCGATTGCGTGGTCGCAAACGACAGCGGCATCGCTCATCTCACGGCTGCGGTGGGCGGACGCGTCGTGGCGATCTTCGGGCCAACGAATGCTTCTTTATGGCGCCCGCTGGGATCGCATGTGCGCGTCGTCCGCGGCGAAACGGGATTGCCTTCCGTTCAGGAGGTGGCGGAAGCCATGTGGGAGGCGGAAATCAGGATCTGACCACGGTGACGCGGGTGTGCGGGCCGACGACCAGCTCCACCAGCTCGCCGTCGTCCTTGCGCAAGCGCAGGCGCGTCAGCCACAGCTTGTCGTCCTTGCCGTGAGCATACCAGCTACCAGTCGGCTTTTCGGCAATGGTGACCACTTCACCCTCGATCGTTGTTGTCCAGGGTCCACTTCGCGTTTGAATGGTCTGCTCGACACGGACGCGCTGCCCAGCTTGAGAGTCGGCGTTGCTCATGATCGGCTTCCCGGTTGGTTTATTGTCGTTCCTCACTGTTTCAGTGCTCCGGCTTCAAGCCGTTTCACATTATCTTCATAACCCCGCAAGAGAAAAGGAGTTTCGTCAACGTCGAAACTCGCCAAGCAACCCATCGCGGGCTTGACCCGGCCCACCCAATCCCCTATGACACATGCTTGGCGGGCCGTCGAAAGGCGGCTCGCGTGGTAGAACAGGCTGACCTCCCTCGCACGGATGCGTCCTGTTTCGCCGCGGACGGTGTGCAGCTTGACCTTCGCAGGACCGGGAGGGAACCAGGTCCGTCGAGCTTCGCCGGTCGCGCCGGGTCGAGCGCCCGGCGCTGGAGGTGAATCCGCCGTAGCGGTCACCAGGGCTATGAATCCACCCGCGGTCAGCGTCATCATACCCACGTTTAACCGTCTGCGCCTTCTTCGCGAGGCTCTGGACTCCGTCCACGCGCAAACCGTTCGCCCTCATGAAGTCATCGTGGTGGATGATGGGTCGCAGGACGACATCGGGGCCGGGGTGGCGGACCATCCGACCAAGCCGATCGTGATCCGACAGTCGCGACAGGGTCCGGGCGCTGCTCGAAATCGAGGCGTGCGCGAAGCCACGGGTGATGTCATCGCGTTTCTCGATAGCGACGACATCTGGCTGCCCACGAAGCTCGAACGCTATCTGGCGGCCATGGCAGCGCGGCCGGACCTCGACATTTTCTACGGCCCCATGTCTCCCATCGACGCATCGGGACGGCCGGTGATGGGGCGAACCAAGCCGTGCGTCGAGGGCCGGATCACGGAAGCGCTGTTCTTCAGCAGTTTCGTGCACGTACCCACCATTGTTTGTCGGCGAAGCATCCTCGTGGCGAGCGGCGGGTTCGATCCCACCCTGCCCGTCTGCGAAGACTACGAGCTTTGGCTGCGGCTCAGCGTTGAACGGCCGTTCGGACTGATTGACGAGCCGCTCGCTCTCCGCCGGCTGCACGATGATCGACTGAGCAAGGAGCGGATGGATCGCAATCTGCTCGTCAAATCGCGGGTACTGAAGGATTTCTACGAATCGGGGGCCGGCGGAAATCAATTATCGCCCGTCGTGGCCCGGCGTCGCCTGGCAAAAGTCTTTCATGCCGCGGCTCGAGCTGTCCTGCGCGAGGGGCGCTATCAGCAGGCACTGCAGCTTTGCAGGCAAAGCCGCATCTATGGATGCCCGCGAATTCGCATCGCGCCGATCATGCTGGCGGCGACGGCCATGTCCATGCTTCGCACCGGCAAGCCGGAGTTGGTGTTGACGACCGCCGGGCAGTGAAATTCATTCTTGAACCTTAAATTCCCGACCGGAATGTGACGGCGCGGCCGTCCATATTACTATCCGCCCAGGAATGATATGAAATCATTGCTCGCACCCTATTTTGAGAATCTGCGCCAGTGGCCGTGGCTGATGGTCGCGCTGGTGGTCTGCGCGGCGGCCGTTTATGGAATTACAATGCGGCGGCGCGGCCTGCTGGCGTTCGCTTCGCTGAACCTGATTCCGATCCTGGCGCCGTCGATGAGCAAAGCCCGCGCATACTTTCGCGTGGTCGTCGCGACGCTGGCTGCGATCGCCATCGCCGTCGCGCTGCTCGCGCCGCGATGGGGCATTTATTACGAGGAAAGCCACGCACGCCATCTGGATCTAATGATCTGCCTGGATGTTTCGCGCAGCATGTTGGCGCGCGACGCGGGCATGTCGCGGCTCGAACGCGCGAAGGATGACATCCGCCGGCTGCTCGATCAAATGGGCGGCGTCAGCGTGGGGCTGATCTGCTTTGCGGGAAAGGCCGATTTCACCTGCCCGTTAACCGATGATTACGAATACTTTCGCCTCGTGCTCGCGGATGTCGATCCGCTGACGGCCCCCATGGGTGGGACGAACATCGGCGAGGCGCTGACGGCCGCCCGGCGCGCATTTGAAGCGCCGTCCACGGGCGAGCGCGCGATCATCGTCATCACCGACGGCGAAGACCACGGGGGTACGGCGGTCGACGAGTCCAAAAAGGCTCAGGACCAGAAAATTGCGGTCTACACCGTCGGCATCGGCGATGAGACGACCGGCGGCTTGATTCCGATTGAGAAGGATGGCGCTTCGTCGTATCTACAATTCAACAACGAGCAGGTCTGGTCGAAGGCCAATCCGGAAAAGCTGCGGGCGATCGCGCAGGCGGGCGGCGGGGAGTATCATCCGAGCGGCCAAGTGAACAATCGCGAGCGGACGCTCGAATGGATTTACAGCCGCAAACTTGCCCCGCTGCTGCGCGAGGGCGAGGCGCAGCAACAGGTGGAGCGCCGTTACGACCGGGCACACTGGTTTGCGGCGATCGCGCTTGGGTTGCTGGTGATCGAGTCGTTGATGAGCGAGAAAGTGGCGGAGAAGAAGTGGTCATTGAGTCGAATGGGCAGGAACTGATGTCGTTTTCACGCGACGGGTATGGGGTAGTCGGTGTTCGTGTTGAGAACGCTAATTCAGGCGTTCTTCGCGGTGTCATGGCTCCGCCGCCCTTTCGGGGCGGACTTTTCCATTGGAACGCGAACCACGGGTTTTGCTTCGCTCCACCCGTGGCTACATCCTGCCGCCCCGTTGGGGCTGATAGAGTCGTGAGCGCCGGACGTTTCACGCAGTCAGTCATATTCCTGGGCTGTATTGTCTCGGCGATTCTCGCGAGTTCGAATCGGGTTGTCGTGGCGGACCTTCCTCGCGAGACGGCGCGATTGATCGAGGAGGGCAACAAGTTCTTCGAACAGGGCGAATTTGCAAAGGCGCTCGATGCGTTCGATCGCGCCGCGGCGCGGTCGCCGGAGTCCGCCGAGATTGCATTCAACCGCGGCGTAACGATGTATCGACTCGGAGATTTCGATAAGGCGCAGACGGCATTTCAGGACGCGCTTCGCCCCGAACGGCCGGACCTGGAGGCACGCGCGAAATACAACCTCGCCCGCACAGCCCACGCGGCGGCGCTGTCGAAGCCGGATGAACCGCAGACGGCGGTGAAGGACCTGGGCCGCGCGATCGATTTCTATAAGGACACGCTGTCGCTCAGGCCCGACTCGGACGCGCGGCACAATCTTGATCTTGCCCAGCGCATGCAGCTTTTCCTGCAAAAGCAATTGGAGGAGATGAAGAAGGAACAGGAGAAGCAGCAGTCAGATTCAGATGATTCATCGTCGCAGCCGAGCGAGGATCAAAAATCGCCCTCGTCACAGCCCAGCCCCGAGCAAAACGAGCCCAGCTCTCAACCCCAGGACCAACAATCGGAGGGTCAGGAGCAGCAGGGAGAGAAACAAGACGGCGGGAAATCGTCTCAGTCCGATCAAGAGCAGGAAGGCGAACCGCAGGATTCAGAATCCGCGGATGACTCCGAATCCAAAGATGGCGAACAGAACGAGGGCGAAGAGAACGCGCCCGAGGAAACGGAGTCCGAGGAACAGTCGCAGTCGGAACAGTCGGATTCCAAGGAAGGCGATGAGAACGAATCGGAGTCCGACCAAACCGAAGGTCAGCCGGAGCAGGCGCCCTCGCCGGCATCCCAGCCGAGTGATTCGACCGAGCAAGAGGAAGCGGCGACGACGATGCCTGCGACGTCGCAGCCCTCGGGCAAGTTCGACGCACGCGATATATCCAAGCAACACGCCCTGCGATTGCTGGACGAAGTTCGCCAGTCGGAACGGAAACGGCGCGAATTGCTGAAGGCGCGGGCCCTTCAGCGCCGCGGTCGAATTCCCGTGGAGAAAGATTGGTAATCGTGGCGAAATCGGTTCGACTGCGTCTGTTACTTCTCCTGACGGTGCTCGTGCCGTTGCACCTTGCCGCGGCAACGGTGTGCGCGACGGAAATTTCCGCCGCGGCCTCGGGACGCGTTTGCGGTCTGAAGGAAAGACTGGTCGTCGAAGTCAGCGTCAAGAATCCGTCACAAGCCAGCGCCCCCGTTCCCGAGCCGAGTGATGATTTCGACATCGAACTCGCCACGGGAGTTTCAAATCCCTCGTATCGCCGCTCGACCTCTATTTTTGGTAACCAGCAAACCAACACCGAGGAATATCTCTATCGCTTCACCGCGCGGCCGCGGCGCGAAGGCGACTTGACCATCCCCTCCTTCGTGCTTACCGAGCAGGGCGTGCAGCATCGCACCGAGCCGATCCGCATCCATGTCACGGCCGAAGCCGTGCCGCCGCCGCGCGCCGACGTGTTCGCCCGCGTCGTCGTCTCGCGACCGACGGCCTACCTCGGTGAAGGCGTCGAGTTGTTTTTGGAGATCTATGCGCGGGATTACGAGCAGGATGGTCAACGGCCACTGAA
>DATMEE010000234.1:0-2801 GCA_035557035.1 Phycisphaerae bacterium | reverse complement strand
TTCAGTGGCGAATGCTCCATGTCGACGTACACGAAGTCGGTATCGCGCCGTCCGAGTATCCGGGCATTCTCTCGAGACAAATCTTGCGTCAGCACGCCGTAGACGGTCTTGCCGGACGCGAGCTTCGCGATCGCTGGATTCAGGTGTGCGGGCGAAAGTGCAGGCAGTTGAGCCGACAACTCCACGGCCAGAAGTGCGCATAGCGCCGCGATGGCGAACCCGTTCAGCATGGGATTCTCCTCATGACGCCTCACAGTCCGCCACTCTGCCAGGTGTTGTCAAGCGCGGTGTTCCCGCGTATAAGGGTGCGCATATGAGGTGGGTTGTTATCGGTCTGACCGCCCTCTGTCTGGCATCCGCGAGTCGAATCGCCGCCCAGGGTCCGACGCTGCAGGGGCATCCGGAAGATTACCCGCGCGCCGACATCGAATACGGGGCGCGTCTCTACTCGGAACAATGCTCCAGCTGCCATGGCGACAACGGCGACGGCGTCGCCGGCGTTGATCTCCGCAGCGGCAAGTTCAGGAACGCCGTCACCGATCCGCAGCTTCGAACCGTCATCACCAATGGTTTTCCGAACGCGGGAATGCCAGCGTTCAAGTTCAACAACGCGGAACTGACGGCCCTCGTCGCGTTCCTGCGCAACATGAACACCTTCGATCGCGGATCGGCATCCGCCGGAGACGCCGGCCGCGGCCAGGTGGTGCTCGAAGGCAAGGGCGCGTGTCTCAGCTGCCACCGCATCAACAACGTCGGCAGCCGAAAAGCGCCCGACCTGAGCGACATCGGCGCCGTTCGCAGCGCCGGCTCGCTGGAACGTTCGCTGCGGAATCCGAGCTCGCAGATGATGCCGATCAACCGGCCCGTCCGCATCGTCACGCGCGATGGCAAAGTCATCGAAGGGCGCCGGCTCAACGAAGACACATTTATGGTGCAGCTCGCCGATCTGGACGGGCGGCTCATCTCGCTGGTCAAGGCCGACCTCCGCGAATACCGCATCTCGACCGTTTCGACGATGCCATCGTATGAGAAGGAGTTGTCGTCGCAGGAATTGGCCGACGTGGTGTCGTATCTGCTTTCCCTGAAAGGGCGATGACGCACATGAGAGGCAAAGCTGCAATTACGCTCGTCGTCGCGGCGCTGGCACTGCTGTCGTATCCGCTGGCCGCGCAGGCACCGATCACCTACGAGCGTCTCCTGAATGCGGCGAAAGAGCCGCACAACTGGCTGACGTATGGCGGTGACTATTTCAGCAATCGCCATAGCCCGCTGACGCAGATTACGCCGGCGAACGTCAAGAGCCTCAACCTCGCATGGGCCCATCAGTCTCCGCTCACTGGCAGCTGGCAGGCCACGCCGATCGTCGCCGACGGAATCATGTACCTGACGCAGCGGCCGAACGATGTGCTGGCGCTGGACGCTGCCACCGGCCGGGTGTTCTGGGTTTACCGGTACACCAACGATCCGACGCTCGTGGTCTGCTGCGGATCGAACAACCGCGGTCTCGCGATACTCGGTGAAACGGTCTTCATGGGCACGCTCGACGCGCACCTGATCGCACTCGACGCGAGAAGCGGCCGGCCGATCTGGAAGACGCGCGTCGACGACAGCAAAGCCGGCTATTCGATCACGGTGTCGCCGCTCGTCGTCAAAGACAAAGTCGTGATCGGCGTCGGCGGCGGCGAGTACGGCATTCGCGGGTTCATCGCTGCCTACGACGCGGCAACGGGCAAGGAAGCGTGGCGTTTCTATACCATTCCCGGACCTGGAGAGCCCGGACACGAAACGTGGGAACCGTGCCCGCCGAACACGAAAACGCTTTGTGATCCGGAAGCGTGGAAGCACGGCGGGGGATCGATATGGGTGACCGGCTCGTTCGATCCCGCGTTGAATCTCACATACTGGGGCGTCGGTAATGCCGGTCCCGACTACGCGCACGAGCAGCGGCCCGGCGATAACCTCTATGCCGCCTCGGTCGTGGCGCTGGATGCCGACAGCGGAAAACTGCGGTGGCACTACCAGTTTACGCCGCACGATCCGTACGACTACGACTCCGTGCAGGTGCCTGTGCTCGCCGACATCACTTTCGACGGCAAACCCTTGAAGGCGATGCTGTGGGCCAACCGCAACGGCCTCTTCTACGTGCTCGATCGCGTCACCGGAAAGTTTCTGCTCGGCAAGCCGTTCGTGCGCGTGAACTGGATGAACGGCTTCGATGCGAACGGCCGCCCGATCCCCACGCCGCAGCCGCCCGGAATGCCGACGTATCCCGCGATCCAGGGCGGCACGAACTGGTATTCGCCCTCGTACAGCCCGCGCACCAGGCTGATGTATATCTCGGCATGGGAAGATCAGGCGCAACTCTACGGCTGGTCGCCGATCGAATATCAGGAAGGGCGCAACTTCACCGGCGGCGTGAATCAGCCCTTCGTCCCGATGCCGAACGAACCGACAAAAGCGATTCCCGGAGCGCCCGCCATTCAGGGCCTTATTCGCGGACCGATCAACAACTGGACCGACGCCGCGGGTCACGGTGCCATCATGGCCATCGACCCAGCCACAGGTACGGCCAAATGGAAGTTCAACATGACGGACGTCACCGACGCCGGCATCGTCACGACCGCAACGGACCTCCTCATCACCGGCGGTCGGGAAGGTTATCTGAAGATTCTCGATGCGCGGACGGGCACGCTGTTGTGGAAGGCAACCGTCGGCGCGCAAGTCCGTCAGAATCCGATCACCTACGCGGTGAATGGCAAGCAGTACGTTGCCGCGATTGCCGGTCTGACGCTGTTCGTGTT
>DATMEE010000233.1:0-7928 GCA_035557035.1 Phycisphaerae bacterium | reverse complement strand
GCGACCCCGGCACGCTCTGGCATACCGTCGTCGGCGAGCAGATTCTACAGACCGGCGAAATCCCGCGCCGCGATTCATTCAGCTTCACTCACGCCGATGACGAGTGGCTTGCCCAGCAGTGGATGGGCGAATGTGCGATGGCGCTGGTGCATCGGGCGGCGGGACTGGACGGCCTTCTACTCGCCGCGTGTGCAACCATTGCGGCACTTTTTGCGTTCGTTGTCCATCGCGCCGCGCGCGGCGGCCTGTCGGGACCATTGACTCTGATGCTCGTCCTCTTCGTCGCCGCGGCGAGCAGCTATCATTTCATGCCGCGACCGCATCTTGCGACGCTGCTTTTCATGACTGTCGGCTCGGCGCTGCTCTGCGACATCGAGGCCGGGCGCATTTCAAAATGGTGGCTGCTGCTCATTCCGCCGGCCATCGCTCTGTGGTCCAACATTCACGGCGGCGCTCTGGGAGGGCTTGCCTCGCTGCTGATCGTCGCGCTGGGCTGGCTCCTGCGGCCCAAGGCGCTTCGCCGTCCGATGGAGGATTCGGCAAAACCCATGTCCGCCATTCTCGTTGGCGCGACGGTTGGACTTTCCATCGCCGCGATCCTGATAAATCCGTTCGGCGTGTCGCTTCCGCGCGTATGGATCAGCCTGATGAGTTCGGACCTGCTGCCGCGCGTGATCGTCGAGCACGGACCGACTCAGATATTCAGTCCATCGGGCATGATGATTCTCGTTCTGGGCATCGCGTATCTCGCGGCTCTGGCACGCGCGCGCAAGTGGGGCATCCGGATCGTGTGGTTGCTGCCGCTAATCTGGTTTGCCCTCGCGCTGTCGCGCGTGCGGCATGGCCCGATATTCGCGTTCGTGACCGCGATCGTGCTGGTGGATATGCTGCCGCATCTAATAATAAAGAGCGGGCAAACGGCCGTCGTGTCATCACAATTCGCTACATCGACGTCTGGGATATTTGCGCGGCTCAAGTCCGCGGTTCCAGCTGTCGCCCTCGTGGCATTCTGCCTGTTGCTCAAGGCGGAGGCCGCGCCCGTGCCCGTGTTCGGCGCGAAATGGACCCAGCTCGACTCGGCCTATTGGCCCGTCTCGGCAACGGACGCGCTCATTCGCCATGCCGCGAGGGAGCCACGACCCACGCGGGTTTTTAACGACATGCGTTACGGCGGATACCTACTCTATCGTGCGGCCGCCGCGCGGATATACATCGACGATCGCTGCGAGCTGTACCGCGACGCGGGAATCCGGCGTTATCTGGAATTGCTGAAAGATCCCCGGCTGATTGAAGGGGAGGCGGCGTGCCACGATATCGACACGGCGCTCGTGCGGTCAGCATCACCGATGGCGAAGTACCTGAAGAACACGGCCCGATGGACGATGCTTCACGAAGATTCAACCGCATCGCTCTATGTCCGTAACCCGGAAATCGCCCGGTGTGACCCGGCCGATGAGGCGCATCAAACTTCGAGCATTTCCCCAACGCCGTAGCGCGATGCCACGAACACCGGAAGCGCCGCGCCCACGCGCGTTCGCTGCGCCTCCAGCGCCAGCTCGGGCACGTTGTTCTCATGGCTCAGATGCGCCACGGAAAGCCATTTCAGCTTCGATGACGATATCGCTGTCTTGGTCATGTCCGCGGCTTCGTCATTTGAAAGATGGCCGCTGTCCCCGGCGATCCGCGCCTTGGCCCAGGGCGTGTAGCCGCCGTTCCACAGCATGTCGGGGTCGTAGTTGCTCTCAAGGTAGGCCGCATCGACGCTCGCCAGCGCGCCGCGAAGGGCCGCAAAGGGATGCCCCAGGTCGGTAAAGATACCGAGGCGCTTGCCCTCGTGCTCGACCATAAAGCAGACCGAATCGACGCCGTCGTGCGGCGTACGCAGGGTATGAACGCGGACGCTCCCAAACTCCAGCGTGTCGCCCGAGTCGAAGAAACGCACGCCTTCGATCGGTCCGATGACCCGCTGCGTTTCGCGATACGTCGACCGCGTGCAATAGACCGGCAGCTTGAATTTCCGCTGAAAAATCCCCGCGCAGCAGACGTGATCGGAGTGCTCGTGGGAAAGAATCAGCGCGGTGCACTCGTGAATGTCCCGGCCCCGCGCCGCCAAGCGCACGGCCGCCTGCTTTCCGCTGATGCCCGCGTCAAACAGCAGCCGCACATCGCCCGCTTCGACATAGATACAGTTGCCGTTAGACCCTGACTGCAGCGAGACCGTGAGCATCGATTGAATCATACCGATGCGGCCGATAGCGCCGCAAGCCGTAGGGTGGGTCGGCCTTATCGACCCACCTTCTCGCGCGATGATCTCTCCTTGGAAAGGTGGGTCAAGAGGCCGACCCAGACTTCGGCTCATTCCCGCGCTTTCCAACCATAAGGAACGTACTCGCGCTCGACCGATCCGTCGTCGAAGAGATTGACCATGGCGTAACCTTCCTGGCACTCCTGATGCGCGCCCTTCCACCAGTTGCCGCTGACCGCGCCGTTGCAAAGATACGTCACCCCGTTGTACTCCACGCGATCGATCAGATGGAGATGGCCGCTCAGACAGACCTTCACGTTCGAATGCTCGCGGAACAAATTCTTGATCCGCCGCGAATCGATGTGCAGCCAGCCCGGCGGCACGTTGTAGCGGCCCTCCTTCTCCATTTCCCCGGGATAAAAAATGGCGCCCGAGAGGATGGGAATGTGCGAGAGAACCAGGACGGGAGTGTCCTCATCGGTTTTGTTCAAATCCTCCCTCAGCCATTCGAACTGTTCTTCGTCAAGCTTTGCAATATACCCCTCTTCATGCGGGTGCGTGCTGTCGAGCACGATGAAGTGCCAGTCCCCGCGATTGAAGCTCCGATGGCGTCCAGTCTCTCCGTACACCTCAAGCGCCCATTTCTTGCCATACAGGTCCTCGCTGCCGTCGCACCCGCTCGCGGCCTTGTCCCAGCCCCAGACGTCGTGATTGCCGATGCAGCTTTCGATGGGAAGGGAGCAATCCTGACGCAGAACATTCTTCCAGAGGTCCCACTGGAGTTTGGTGCGGCCGCGATCGGTCGAGTTGCAGTCCATGATCGTGTCGCCGCCGTTGAGAATCAGGTCAGGCTTGTCCTTCTGGCTCTGCACGTGCGCCAGACACGCGGCGAATCCCCGGGCAGCGCCGAGTTCCGGCTGAATATGCACGTCGGTCAAGTGCGCGATGCGCAGCACCCGACGCGGCTTCTGCGATTTGCCACCAAGTTTTTTCGCTTTCGGTCCGGCAAGGGCTGTTTCGGCGAGGCTGAGACCCGCGACCGAGGCCACTCCAAATCGCAAGACATCGCGACGCGTCACTTCTTTCATTTTCCGGTCCTCGCATCACTAGAAAAAAGCGTGGCCGGCCAAGAATGGCCGGTTCGCCTCCGCTTCGGTGAGCATTATGCCATGAATAGCAGGGGAAGCCGCATTCCGTGACGGCCGGCGCGCCGGCTCTATAATTCGGCCCGCGCAAAGCAATCGCGCGCGTACGTGCGGCTGCCGCAATGCTTCAATAGATTTGCTAACGGAATGAACGACCCACACCTTTCGCCGCAAGACGATTCGTCCGGCGCGGCATCCTCCGAGCCTCATCAGCCGGCCGACATTCCCGGCGGCCTTCCAGCCATCTCGGGACTGCCTTCGACGTCGCCGATCGAACCGCTGGCCCGCGAAGCCTCCAAAGTTGGACCCTATGCCGCCCTGCTCACCGCCAACTACCGGCGATTCGTCAGCGGCTGGTTCCTCTCGACCCTTAGCCTTCAGATGATGGCGGCCGCCTTGCAGTGGGAAATCTACGAGCGGACCGGCTCCGCGTTCGCGCTCGGGCTGGTCGGACTTTGCCAGGCCCTGCCGGTGCTTGCATTCGCCCTGCCGGCAGGACACATGGCCGACCTGCGCGATCGGAAGAAAATTCTTCTGGTCGCGCAGAGTGCGACCGTGATGGTCGCGGCGGGACTGACATTCGCTTCGTTTTTCGATGCGCCCGTTATCACGCTTTATGTCCTGGTTGTTTGCGCCGCAATCGCCAAAGCCTTCGGCGCGCCGGCCCGCGGCTCGATGTTTCCCCTGATTGTCCACCCCGACATTTTTCAAAACGCGGTGACATGGAACAGCGCCTTCTTTCACTTCGCCGCCACGGTCGGGCCCATTCTCGGCGGCGCGATTCTCGTTTGGAGCGGCGCGGCATGGCCGATCTACCTGTTGACCTCCATCGGCACGGCGGTTTTTGTGTTTACGCTGCTGGGCGTGAAGCCGCGGCCGCAGCAAATCGATTCCGGCGAACACAGCCTGGAGAGCATGTGGTCCGGCGCGCGGTATCTGTGGCGCGAGAAGTCGATCTTCGCAGCGCTCACGCTCGATCTCATGGCCGTGCTCTTCGGCGGCGCGACCGCCCTGCTGCCGGTCTATGCCAAGGACATTCTCCACGTCGGGCCGATTGGATTCGGCGTGCTGCGGGCGGCGCCGTACGTCGGAGCCGTCGTCATGGCACTGGTCATTGCCCATCTGCCGCCGTTCAAGCGTGCGGGCCGCTCGCTGCTGCTCTCGGTCGCGGCCTTTGGACTTGCGATGATCGCCTTTGGCCTTTCGCGCAGCTTTGCGCTCTCGCTCGTGTGCCTGCTTTCTGCGGGGGCGGTTGATAACATCAGCGTCGTCATCCGCCACGTTCTCGTGCAGACGCGCACGCCCGACGCCCTTCGCGGGCGGGTATCCGCGGTGAACACGGTGTTCATCGAATCATCCAACGAGTTGGGCAGCTTCGAATCGGGCGCGGTCGCGGCCCTCTTCGGCCCGGTGGTGTCGGTCGTCAGCGGCGGCATCGGCACCATCGTCGTGGTTCTGCTGATCGCCTGGCGCTGGCCTGCACTGGCGCGGCTCAAACAGCTCCGCGACATCAACGAGCCATAAACAAGACAAATTTCCAAGCCCGCATTATTATCTCGCCGGCAGATTCGATCATTTTCAACAGGAGCCTTTTCATCATGCGACGCGCAAAAATCACCATCATCGGCGCCGGAAACGTCGGCGCGACCGCGGCACACTGGGCGGCCGCCAAGGAGCTGGGCGACATCGTTCTGCTCGACATCGTCGAGGGCATGCCGCAGGGCAAGGGCCTCGACCTGCGGCAGGCCGGTCCGGTCGAGCGGTTCGACTCGAACATCGTCGGCACCAACAGCTACGACGACACCCGCGACTCGGACATCGTCATCGTCACCAGCGGCATCGCCCGCAAGCCGGGGATGAGCCGCGACGACCTCATGTCCACCAACATGAAGATCGTCCGCGAGGTGGCGGAGAAGGCCGCGGCGGCCAGCCCCAGGGCGGTGTACATCATCGTGTCCAACCCGCTGGATGCCATGGTGCAGACGGCGTGGAAGGCGAGCGGCCTGCCGACCAGGCAGATCGTGGGCCAGGCCGGTGTCCTGGACACGGCACGCTATCGCGCGTTTCTGGCGATGGAGCTGGGGTGCAGCGTTGAGGACATCGTCGCGGTGCTGATGGGCGGGCATGGCGACGACATGGTGCCGCTGCCGCGGTACACCAGCGTCGCGGGCATTCCGGTGACGGAGCTGATTCCCAAAGACCGGCTCGACGCGATCGTGCAGCGCACCCGCGACGGCGGGGCCGAGATCGTGAAGCTGCTCAAGACCGGCAGCGCCTACTACGCCCCGGCCGCGGCGACGGTGCAGATGGCCGAGGCGATCATCAAGGACAAAAAGCGGATTCTGCCATGCGCGGCGTACTGCCAGAGTGAGTACGGCGTGGGCGGTCTGTTCGTCGGCGTCCCGTGCATCCTGGGCAAGGACGGCGTGGAGAAGGTGATCGAGCTGAAGCTGGATGCGGAGGAGCGCAAGCTGTTCGACGCGAGCGTGGGGCATGTGAAGGAGCTGGTGGCGTGGGTGGAGAAGAATTGGGCTTGAAACGCCGAAAAGTCAAAACGCCGAAACGCCGAAACAAAGCCGCGCCCGTGAGGAAGGGGTAACTCCATCCGACCCGTGTGTGCTTGATTTGGCGATTTGGTGATCTGGCGATTTGGCGATTGCGGGGCTGGCTTCTGCAAGTTCCGTGCCAGGTGATCGAGGCGTTTGTTTGCGTTGGCGCGCGATACGCAAACAAGGCGAAACAGGCGCAAACAGCGAATGGGTCGAACCGCGAAATAGGCGGAAGAAGGCGGATCAAATTGTCGTGAGATTTGAAAGCTCAGTGCTGTTTGCATCGTTGCCCGCGGTTGAAGAGCCTCCGACCATACGCCCGCAGGCATGGAGTATTCTGTCTCAGAGCTTCGTAAGTGATGATGATTGTACGGGAGTGAGGCATGGCGACAGTTTATCTTGAAACAAGCTTCGTGAGCGCCTGCGTCTCGCGACGAAAAGATGCCCCGAGCGCCTATCGTAGGCAGATCAGCACCGAGTGGTGGGATACCCAGCGACACAAGCATGATTTGTTCACATCGCTCGAGGTCATCGACGAATTGGAGGACGCGCGGCACCGGCAAAAAGATGCCGCGCTTAAGCTCATCGAGGGCGTTCCACTGCTTAATATCGATGAGGAAGTTCGTGGCGTTGCGCAGATTCTGGTGAATGATCGCGTCATGCCCGGACCGCTCTCCGGTGACGCGATCCACGTGGCCACTGCCGCCATGCACCATATCGAGTATATAATAAGCTGGAATGTCCGGCATCTGGCGAATCCAAACAAGATGGCCCACCTTCGGGTGGTGTGCCGCCGTATCGCCCTGATTGCCCCGCAGATACTGACGCCGGACCTTTTGTGGGAGAACGAATGATGGAAGAAATAGATCCGTTTGCGAACAGCAAGGATCCTTTGATTGACGAAGTTCGCACGATTCGAAAGGAAATATCCGAGCGATTCGATAACGATGTGAATAAACACATCGATTACCTTCAAGAGCGGCAGCAGGAGTACGCGGATCGAATCGTTACGCGGCACGAGCCCAAGCCGCTTGAATCGGGCAACCGAGGCTGACCTGGCGTTGCTTGGCACGCAAGGAGTCTTGGAATGGTCAGAAGAGTGGAAATCTCAACCGATGTTCCGGCCGATCGCGAAATGACCATAACGCTACCAGAGAATGTACCGGTCGGGCCGGCCAACATCATCTTACTTGTGGACTCGACGCAAGAGAACGGCACGCGGACGCTTGGCAACCTGGCAGAGTCAGAGTTCTTCGGGATGTGGAAGGATCGAGAGAACATCGGCGATAGCGCGGCGTTCGCGGAGAAATTGCGGCGCGAGGCATGGAGCCGCGGGCAATGACCGTGCTCCTGGGGGCTCGGCCTGAGTAATCGTTAGACACATTTGGAGAAGCAATGGCGCTCTGGCTATTACGTGGCGGAGTTCATGGAGAAGATGTTCAACGATTTCTCGACGAGAATCGTGTCTGGGTTAATTGGCTGAATTGCGTTGATCAAGATTTGGGCCTTGTGGATTCCAAGCCTGACATGCGGAAATTGCTAAAGAACGCGCTTCCCGAAAAAACGAAGATGGGGGTTGCGAACGTCTTGGGGATGTTCTGGTGCTTCGTCAAGAAAATGAAGCCCGGTGATTGGGTCATAGTCCCTCACAAGGGCAAACCAGCCATGAATATTGCGGAGATTACCAGCGACTACATTTTTGATCCCAAAGCCAACGACCCTCCGCGCCATTATCGAAACGTTAAATGGATTGAGACAGATATCCCCCGTTCGAATTTCGATCAAGACTTGCTTTATTCGCTGGGAGGATTTCGCTCGATTTACGAAATCAAGCGTAACGATGCTGAACGACGGGTGCGCGGTATGACGAAGGCAGGCTGGAAGTCTTCGGTCGTGCCCGCCATCACAGACGAAACCGGCGAGGATGAGAGTATTGATGAATTACCTGATCTCGAACGTCTTGCACGTGATCAACTGGCAAAACTGATT
>DATMEE010000232.1:0-3236 GCA_035557035.1 Phycisphaerae bacterium | reverse complement strand
TTGTCCTGGGTCAGGCGGTCGATCTCGTCACCCGGCCGATGGACGAGAACCGCTTCAAGGGTGTCGTATTCATTGACGACGTGGAGCTGCACGTTGGACCCCAACAGAGCCGCGCCCGTAAGGAAGCGGTCGGCGTCGCGCGCCGAAAGAAACTTGGCCTAAGCTGCGCCCTGGTAGCGAAGAACTTGAAAGCCTAACCGTCTTATTCAGGCCCACTTAGGTTAATTCAAACCTTCCCTTACGGCAATGGAGGTTGCATTCGCAATCCTGGCGCCTGGCCCGCAGTAAGATTGTTCACGATGCGTGATCATCGTTTAGCCGCGGCCCGACGGGGCCCCGGAGGGCAAAGACGATCGTAAATACTTGAAAGAGGCCGGCGCGCGCGAAGGTCGCCCTCATTCAGTTAGCGCATTCACATGCGCCGCAACCGAGGCTTGCAGCGCCTCCAGATTGTAACCACCCTCCAGGCAGCTCACGATTCTTCCGGCGCAGTGCTGGTCCGCGACATCCTTGAGCCACCGTGTCATTCGGGCATACCCTGCCTCGGTCAGTTCAAGTTCGCCGAGCGGATCGTCCCGATGCGCGTCAAAGCCGGCTGAGACAATCATGAACTCGGGCTTGAATTTGTTAAGCGCGGGCAGAACGATTGATTCGAATTTCGCGAAGTAAGCAGGTTCGTGCGTGTGTGACGGAAAGGGAATATTGAGCGTGAAGCCCTCCCCCGCGCCGCGGCCGCGTTCCGCTTCACTCCCGCTGCCGGGCCAGAAGGGGAACTGCTGTAGCGAGATGAAGAGAACGCTCGAGTCCTCGTAGAAAAAGTCCTGGGTGCCATTGCCGTGGTGAACGTCCCAATCGACGATCGCGACCCGGCCGACGCCGTGATGCTTTTGGAGATATCGTGCCAGGATGGAGACATTGCCGAACAGGCAGAACCCCATCTGCCGGTTCGCCAGGGCGTGATGCCCCGGCGGCCGGATGGCGCAGAAAGCGTTGTCCGCCTCGCCGGTGACGATGGCGTCGGCTGCCGTGAGCACGGCATTCACCGCGGCCAGCGCGGCGCCGTAACTGCCGGGACTCAGGATCGTGTCCCCATCCTGCATCGGCACGCGGCCGGCGATGCCGCCGCAGAGCGCTTTAATTTCGTCATGGTAATCGCGAGCGTGAAGCTCGCAGATCCATTGCACCGCGTCGTGGGGCTCGATCGGCGGGGCGTCGAGGTGGGGCACCGTCTCGATCATGTTGTCGGGCGAAAGGGCACGGGCCCGAGCGATGCACTCGGGGTGAGTTCCCGTGTCGTGTTCAAGGCACGCTGGGTCCCAGAGGTACACATTTCTCGACATCCAGGACCAACGCCTTCCATCGGCTTGCCGTTTGGCGAAAAGGAATGGGTTAGTGCATTCCAGACTGCCCGGAGACTTGCTTTACGATGTCGCCAACCACCACTTTGGCGTCGCCGAATACCATCAGCGTGTTGTCAGCCACGTAAAGCTCGTTATCGATGCCGGCGAATCCCGGCTTCATCGAGCGCTTGATCGCGAGGACCGTCCGGCATTTGTCCACGTCGATGATCGGCATTCCGTAAATCGGGCTGCTCTTGTCGTGCCGCGCCGCGGGATTCACCACGTCGTTCGCCCCGATCACCAGCGCGACGTCGGTCTGCGGCAGCTCCGGATTGATATTCTCCATTTCGACGAGACGGTCATAAGGAATCTCCGCCTCGGCCAGCAGCACGTTCATGTGGCCGGGCATGCGGCCCGCGACGGGGTGAATCGCAAACTTCACGTCGATGCCCTTCTTGCTGAGCTGCTCGTAGAGGTCGCGCACGCGGTGCTGGGCCTGTGCCACCGCCATGCCATAGCCAGGAACCACGACGACCTTTTGGGCATTTTCGAGAATGAGCGCGGCGTCCTCGGTCGTGGCGCTCTTGGCGGTTTTCTGATCGCCGGCGGCTGTCGAGGCTTTCACCTGCCCGAACGCCCCGAAGAGCACGTTGAAGAACGATCGGTTCATCGCCCGGCACATGATGATCGACAAGATTAGACCGCTGGCCCCATCGAGCGCCCCGGCCGTGATAAGTAGCTTGTTATTGAGCACGAATCCCATCGCCACGGCGGAGAGGCCCGCGTAGGAATTCAGAATCGAAATCACTGTCGGCATGTCCGCTCCGCCGATGGGAATGATGAGCAGGATGCCGAATGCAAGGGCCAGGAGAATGATGACCGGAAATACGAACGGCGACCACGACGCCTCAGGCCAGATGATGAGCAGCACGCCCAGCAGGATCGCCAGCGCGAACAGCCCGAGATTAGTTACATTCTGAAACTTGTACGTGACCGGCCGCTGCGGCACCCATTTGATTTCCTGCAACTTCGCGGCAGCGAATAGACTGCCGGTGCAAGTGAGGAAACCGAGAATGATCTCCAGAATCAGCGCCGTCATCGCGAACTTGGTGGGCACGTAGGCTGGATCGCGAAGCCACAAGTAGTATTCCGCTGTGCCAACCAGACCCGCTGCAAGCCCGCCGAATGCGTGCGACAGCGCCGTCCGCTGCGGCACTGCGGTAAGCGCGACCATCGAAAGCGGGACGCCGGCCGCCACGCCGAGCACCGCCGCGATGCCGATCCACTTGAAGCTGACGATGTCCGCGTGCAACAGCGTTCCGGCGACGGCGCCGAGCATGGCCGCCACGCCGGCAAACACGCCGCGCCGCGCGGTGGACGGGTGGCTCATCCACTTGAGCGAGAGAATGAACAGGGCGGTGGCCGCGAGATAAGTAAGCTGCGTGATGTGATCTCTCATTGGGCTTTACTCGGCTCCCGCTTCTTGAACATTTTCAACATGCGATCGGTGATGAGAAATCCGCTGACGATGTTGGTCATCGACGCGAAGACGGCGATGGAGCCCAGCACCGTGCTCCAGGTCGTGGTTTGCTTTCCGGTGATGATGATCGCGCCGACGATGGCAATGGCCGAGATGGCGTTGGTTAGCGACATCAGCGGCGTGTGCAACAGGCGCGACACGTTGCGAATCACTTCTATGCCAATGAACGTCGCGAGTAAGAACACAAATGCCATCGGCCAAAGGTCGACCGTGGCGTTCGTTGTGGCGGCGAGCAACAAAGCACTCGTGGACATGGATTCAGGCTCCCATCAGTTCTTTGACTCGCGGATGAACGACCGCGCCATCGCGGGTAATGAGCGTCCCCGTCACGCATTCGTCGTCCGCGCTCAGCACGA
>DATMEE010000231.1:0-9861 GCA_035557035.1 Phycisphaerae bacterium | reverse complement strand
GAATTGAATACGCGGCCGCACCGATCGCAGACGCCCTGTGCCCGCGGCGGCAGTGGATTTCCCTCGTCATCGATGCGGCCGGCGCGAAATTGTTCGTCGGCCTGCCGTTGCTGGCGTCGAAAGCGCAGAATGTTCAGTGCTGTCCAGGCTCCAAACACGGCGAAGCCGGACACGACCACCAGAACAAGGATGCCGATGAGCAGCCGGATTCCCTGCGTAAAACTCCAGAGTCTTGGATCCATGCGGAGGGTTTCAGTAACCGGAGTATGGGTCGGGTTCGTACATCATAACGCATGCCGCCACCGTACCGCCAACGATCAGGATCACGGCCGCGGTTCTGCACAGATGAATGATCCAGGGTTTGGAAGATTTCTCTGTTGACTGTGGTCCGATCCAGGCTGCCAGCGGCGCGAGGGCGGGCATGCAGATGCGCCACCAGGTCGCGTCGCCGTAGAAATAGGCGTTGAACCACAGCCCGAGAAGAATGAATGGCGCTACGGCGTACAGGCCTTCAGCAAGCGATCGCCGCCCGATCATCTGCAGGACCCAGGCGACGCCGATGCCGGACCCGAGCGTCATCGCCATTTCAAGGAGGCGCAGGCTGCCGGAAAGAACGAAGGTTGCGCCGCAGCCGATCGTCAGAAGCAGCCATTGCAACGCGAACCAGTTTCCGGCCGATCGCGTCCCCGCCCGTTCCGCGAGCGCCCACCAGGCCGTGCCGCCAAGCGTAACGCCCGCCAACCAAAGCGCGGATTCGTGCGGCGGCCAGGAATGTTGCATGAACGATTGCAGCGAAATCGCGGCCAATGCGCCGACAGCAAGGCCGCGCAGCAGCCATCGAACCGACGGGCGCCGGATGACGGCGTCTACTATCGCGATCAGTGTTACTACCACGACGCCGGGCAGAAGCCATTGCCAAGCGTCTACCGCCTGCCAATTTGTCCAGTCCGGCTGGGGAAAGTGGGTGGCGTGAGCAGCGAGATAAGCGCCGGCGATGACCAGCCCGCCGAGGCGCATCAAGATAGGCTGGGCCGGCCATTTTGCGGCGAGAACCAGCAAAACCCCGGCGACGATCACGGCCGCGACGGTCGGCAGCACGAGGATTTCGAGAAGCGTCGGCGTGTCGAACACGACGAGTTGTCCTCACACGCGGTTCAGCGTTGTAGGGTGGGTCGGCTTCTTGACCCACTCTTTCGCGAATCTGCGATTCTTGACGCCGAATGGTCCCCGTCGCGAATCATCGCGCTCAAATCGTCGAGGGTGCTTTGGCGTTGGATTGGCGTTCCTTCCCGAATTGGTGGGGCTGACCCACCCTACGAGCCTGATTACTCCTTCACGCCTTCGAGTGCCACGATGATGCGCACTTCTTCACCCAGGCCGCCGGGCATGAAGTTGATGCCGTATTCACTTCGCTTCACTGTGAACATGCCTTCAAAGCCGCAGCGCTTGCCGGCGCGCTCGCTCTCGGCCGTGCCGACGTGGTCGACGTCGACGGCGATCGTCTTGGTCACGCCGTGTATGGTCAGATCGCCGGTGATCTTGTATTTCTTGTCGCCGGATTTCTTGAAGCTGCTGCTCTTGAAGGTGAGCCTCGGAAATTGCTTGACGTTGAAAAAGTCGGGGCCGCGCAGGTGGTCGTCGCGCTGCTTGTTGTTCGTGTCGATGGAATCGGCCTTGATCGACACTTCGACGTTGTTCGCCGCGTCGTCAGTTTCGCTGAAGGTGAACTTCCCCTCGACGTCGTTGAACCGGCCATAGAAGTTACCGGCCCCGACGTGCTGGATCCGGAACAGGGCCGTCGAATGGACGGCGTCGATCTTGTAGTTTTCGGCGTCGGCGTTGTGGACGTTCGCGTTCAGAAAGAGACCCGAGAGGGCGAACCCACCAAAAGTCAGTGCGGCGATCGTTTTCATGTTTCATCCTTTCAAACAGAGAATTGTCGATCCAGAATCCGGCTGGAGCATAGCAAGCGGGCCGGTCGGAATCCACACGACGCCGCGGCGGCTTCCGCTTCGTTTCGATTCCGTCGTTTAATGCTGCAATTCTCTTCAGAATGTGAGCGGCCTGTCTCGCGGCAGCGGCGTCGGGCATATAATCAGTGGCAGCTTTAGAACTTCCGGAGGCGCATTCATGAACGAGTCGTCCCACCCTGCCCGGGATTCGTCGGTGGCCGCGGCGCTGCACGCGCTGATGCCCGGCGGCGATCCCGATTTTCCCAGCCCCTCGGAACACCTTGAGTTGCTCGGCGACGACACGCAGATTTTCGAGCTCGCCCCGGAGGAATCCGCGGACGAGCGTCTGGTGTACGAGGCCTGCCGCGCTCTGGCGGTCGCCGGCCTTCGGCCGAAGAGCCGCAACGTCGTCGAGTTTCTGACGGAACGGGATGGTTCCTCCCCGGAGCGGAGCGCCGTCGCGCCGCTGATCCGGCGCTGGCGGGCGGCACAATGGAAGTCAAGTGTCGTCCGCGCGGCGTTTCAGGCCTATGCGTTGCTCGACGCCGAGCAGCGGCTCGCCTTCAAACTCCGCGCGGAAGTGGACGATGCCTGCCTGGCCGCCGCCGGGGATTCGCCGGATGCGGCGGCGGCTCCATTCGAATTGCGAATTCACTTTCGCGGCGGCCGGACTCGCTCCGAACTGGCCGATCGCGCCACGATCGCCTGGGTGAAGTTTGAGAATCTGATCGACCGGCATCTGGCGGACGTGGTCCGCCTGGAACTGGTTGAGAAAACGCCGGACGGGGAGCGCATTTTGCGCAAGTGGAAAACGGGCAGCCAGAGCATCGCGACGTGGGCGGATGGGGAGGGCGAAACCGGTCAGCGGTGACCAGAATCAATGCCTGTTTGTGAGCAATGCGTCGAGAAACGGGTCGATGTCCGCGTCGTTGATTCGACCATCGCCATCAGCGTCAACTGATTCAAGCTGCCATGTTGCTGGCACTGCGCTCATCAGCAGCTCCGCGAGGGTTACCAGGTCGTCACGACGGAGCCGCTGGTCCGCGTTCAGATCGCAGACCGAGCGACGCAATATTGGCATCCCTAGCGCGGCATTGTAAAAACACCCGTCGCCGAGCACCTGCAGGCGGGCATTGTCGATCCTCGCGGTTTGTCGGATGCCGACGCTTTTGGAATCATTGTTGTCGATGCTTGATTTGGATGAGGTGGCGGCATCGAGGATCATCGTGGCGGGCTTGTCCGATCCATCAGCTTGAATACGCAAGATCGCGGGAGCGCAGCCCTCGATGCGCGTGCCTGAGGGAACGAACAGCGCGAGCGTTCCTCGATGGGCGGAGAGCGTCCATTGTGCCCCGCCGATTGCGTTTTCGACATGGCGGTCGCCATCCCAGAGCCTCGTGACGACGACCGCCTGCCCCAGTTCGCCGTGCGCGGGTATTGCTTCCAGAGTTCCATTGAACAGCGCCCCTCGATCGCCCCCATCCAGCACGCGCCACGCCCCTTTTGCTTCATCTTCTTCGTTCGAGCCGTCGATCTGACACGCCGAAAATCGCGGCGGGGTTCTCGCTCGACCGGGCTCGAGCCGTGATGAAACCGGAGACCTGATCACCGCACGACCACGCAGGTCGTACTGATCGCCCGCCGTCAACTGGGTATACGCCAGATCGGTGATCGCCGGTTGGCGGCCGCGCTGAATGATCTGCTGGGTTTGTTCGGTGCGATGTATGAACGTGACGGTCCCTTCCCCGCGCACCTCCGCGCGAAGATCGGGATGCACGCAAAGGGCCGTGCGGTAATCCAGCCCGACGCCGATCAGATCCTGCTGCGCGTCTTCGTAGCGACGGGCCAGCATCACCGCGAGCCGCCCCAGCCGGCCGCGCTCCGTGAAATGCGTGTCGAAAAGAACGCCAGGCGTGAGGTTGAGGAAATCGACGGAGAGCGTCAGCACGGGATGATACGGGTTCGCGAGCGCCTCGGCGGATGTCAGCGAACCGTTGAACGCGTCGTAGATCACCTCCCCGAGCACGGCCGCGCCGGCGCTGGTGCCGCCGATGACGCCGCCGCGATCGTAGACGGCCCGTATGCCCTCTTCGGTCTTTGTGCCGCGCCAATGACGCACGTATTTTGATTGATCGCCGCCGCGCATCCAGATGATGTCGGCCTCGGCCAGGGCGTCGGCCGTGGCATCCGCATGGGCGGCCCGGCGATCGGCGACGACGAGATGGGTGACGCTGGCGGCACCCGCCTTGCCGAAAATGCGTTCGACACTCTCATCCGGGTCGAGGTGATAGCCGAGGACGACGACGCGCCTAGCCCCACCATGCTGCATCATCCAATCGAAGACGCTTTCGGCCCACCGCCCCTTCGCCAGCTCGCCGCCGCCCTCGGCGCAGATATAGCCCGCGGCGCGGATCGAGTCGGACGAGAAAAGCGCGATGGCGATTGCAGCCGTCAGCGAAAATCGGAGAGGGCGCATCTTTTCGCCAAATCGCCAGATCACCCAATCAACCGCTTGTTTTCGGAATTGACTTCCCATGGGGGTCAACATCGGGGCCGGTAAGGGCGTCGTCAAGCTTCGCCGAAAGCTCTGGCGTGAGAAAGTGCTCGACCCGCTCGGCCGGCATGTGCAGGTGGTCGAGAGGAAGCTCGAAGTGCGTCCGGAGATAGGTTTCCCACAATCGATGGCCGCGGACGATCTCAGAGGCTCGCCGTGAGCCAGTGTCCGTCAGGCGCATGCCGTGCAGCGCGTCGCCGGTCACGGGCGAGTCGATCTCGATCTGGCCGCGGCGGCGCAATGAACGAAGCGCCCTTGTCGAAAGAAAGTTGCGGCCCACGGCGTTGAGGATTTCATCGCGGGTCATCGAACGGGCACGGCCCCGCGTCATTTCGTGCCAGCGATAGAGCAGCCCGAGAATGTCCTCGCGCATGACCTGCCGCGCGAATGACATCCGATGAAGCAGCGCGCCGATCAGGCCGTGTTCCGGCGAGAACAGCACGGCCAATAGCAGCAGCATTCCCGCGACCACGGTCATCAGGGCCGCGGTGTTGGTGTCGGCTTCCACGCCGATCCAGCCAGGCGCATAGACGACCAGCACGCGTCCGGCGACGGCAGAGAGCCCTGCGATCATGGCGCTGATTACGAGCATGAGGCCCAAACGGTCAGTAAGCAGATGTGCGCACACGGCCGGCACGATGAGCATCGCGATGACCAGGATCGAACCGACCGATTCAAAATTAGCCACCGTCGTGATCGCGACGATGACCATGAGCGCGTAGTGCATGAGGTTGGCGTTGATACCCACGGTGGTCGCTAGGGCGGGGTCGAACGCGCAGATGCGCAGCTCCTTATAAAATGCAATGATGAAGACGACGTTCAAGACCAGCACGGCCGCGAGATTTGTTACCGCCGGCGGCATACCACCGACGGCGGCCTCCAACCCGATGTGCTCGATGTTGCCATACAGAACACACGAAGGATCGAGGTCCACGTGATCGGTCGCCTGGCGGATCATGATCAGCCCGGCAGCGAAAAGCACGCTGAAGATGACGCCCATCGCCGCGCCTTCTTCGACGCGGCCAAAGCGGCTGATGGCCTGGGTGAGCAGGGCGGTGAGGACGCCGACGACGACCGCGCCGAAAAACATCGGCAGGGGGGCGCGGCTCTGGGAGATCAGAAAGGCGGCGGCGAGTCCGGGCAATACGGCGTGCGAAATGGCGTCGCCCATCAAGCTCATTTTGCGCAAAACCAGATAGTTGCCGGGCAGCGCGCACGAGATGGCGCTCATGGCGGCGACGAGCGTCACCCAGCCGTCGCTCGTCCAGTCCCAGCCGCTCATGCGAATACCTCGCCGGCGTGCGGGGATGGGGGAATGGGCGGCGCCTCGGCGAGCGCCTTCTCCAACTCGCGGATAATCTCCGGAGAAAGGACGTGCTCGATCATGTCGGCGTCGCGATCGACGTGCGAGGGGGCAATATCGGCATATCGAATGAGATAAAGCTCCCAGAGCCGGTGATTGCGAAGCACGCGGTTCGCCCGTTCGCGTCCCTCGGAAGTGAGAGCCAATCCCCCGGCATCGCCCGCGTGCAGATCGCCTCGCCGAAAGCCGCGCCGAATCAGCCCTCGAATCTGGCGGGGTTTCCAACTGCGCTCGGCCAGTAAATGGGCGTACGGCACGCTGATTCCCGGCGCCGCCTGCTCCTCGACCTCGGCGATGGCCCGGAGCAGGTTCTGATAGCGGATTTTCAGCGATAGGGATTCGCGACGTACGATGCTGGCGATCACGCCGCGCAGCGGAGCGAACATCATGCTGATGAAGAAGATCAGGCCGGTGCAGAGGACGATGACGGCGCCAGTCGGCATGCGCGGCAGCAACGCACTAAATGAGGAGCCGATCCACCCGCTCAGCGCCCCGAAGAAACCCGCGAGCAGCGTCATGGTCCGCAGGTCGTCAGTCCAGAATCGTGCCGCGGTGGCAGGAATGATCAGCAAGGCAACCACAAGAATCAGTCCCACGGCCTGCAGGCCCACCACGGTCGTCAACACCACCAGCGACATCATGATGACATCCACCAACATTACCGGCCACCCCTGCGCCGCGGCGTATTCCGCATCGAAGCAGATGGCGCGGAATTCCTTGAACATGAGCAGGACGCCGGCCAGCACCGCCAGCGCAACCGCGCCGATCAAGGCGGCGTCGCTGAAGATCATGCCGGCCGCCTTGCCGTAGATGAAGCGATCGAGTCCGGCCTGATTGCCGGTTTCCATCTTCTGCACGAACGTAATCAGCACGATGCCCGCGCCGAAGAAGACGCTCAGCACGATGCCGATGGCGGCATCCTCTTTGATTCTGGGGATTCGGCGCAGGCCCAGAACGCAGAGGATTCCGAGGACGCCTGAAATGGCGGCGCCGATGAGGAGTGGGGGAAGCGATTTCGCGCCGGTGATGAGAAACGCGGCGGCGATGCCGGGCAGCGTGGCGTGGCTCAGGGCGTCGCCGACCATGGCCCGTTTTCGCAAGTACGCGAAGGTGCCGACCACGCCGGCCGCAATGCCCAGGAGCGTCGTGCCGATGATGACCACGCGCGTGTTGTAGTCCGCGAGGGACACAGTGCGCCAGAATGCGGGCCACGTGGGCCACTCGAAGCCCGTGTCCGTAATTGTTCGCGCCCGTTCGTTTGCGGCCGCCAGAATCATGTGGGCTTCCCGCCGCGTGCCACGGCCTCGGCAGCTTCAACGAGCAGCGTCAGCCGGCCGCCATAAGTCTTGTGCAGGTTTTCCTGCGTGAAGACGGTTTTCGTCGGACCGTAGGCGACGATGCGCATGTTCAGCAGCAGGACCTGATCGAAATACTCCGGAACAGTCTGCAAGTCGTGATGGACGACGAGCACCGTCTTGCCGGCCGATTTCAGGTCGCGAAGCAGTTGCACAATGGCCGTTTCGGTCGCGGCATCGACGCCCGCGAACGGCTCGTCCATGAGATAGATCTTCGCGTCCTGGGCCAGCGCCCGCGCCAGAAAGACGCGCTGCTGCTGGCCGCCGGAGAGCTTGCTGATCTGCCGCCGGGCATACTCGGCCATGCCGACCTGCTCCAATGCGTGCATAGCGATTTGCTTGTCTTTTTTGCGGGGCGGCACGCACCAGGGAATGCGGCCGTAGCGACCCATGGTGACCACGTCTAGGGCGCTGGCGGGAAAGTCCCAGTCGATGCTCTCCCGCTGCGGGACGTAACCGAGCATTTTCCGGGCCTTGCGGTAGGGCTGCCCATAGAACAGTACGCTGCCTGACGCCTTGGGCACCAGGTCGAGGCAGGCCTTGATGAGCGTGCTCTTTCCCGCGCCGTTGGGGCCGATGATGCCGATGAGCTGGCCCTCCGGCGCGGCGTAGTCGATGTCCCATAGGACCGGCTTGCGGTGGTATGCCACGGTCATGTCGTGGATCGAGACCGGCGAGGAAACGTCGTGGTCGTCGGCCCGCTGGGCCGGACGAGCCTGGACGCGGGCATTGAATGTGATCGAACTTTCCATCCTCAATCCGCCTGGGTGAGCTTGCCCTGCATTCCGCGAAGGGGGACGCTTCCGCCCAATGCCCGCACAATGGTCGTCACGTTGTGATCGATCATGCCGATGTACGTCCCTTCATAGGTATCGGGTTTTCCCATCGCGTCTGAAAACAGGGTGCCGCCGATCTTCACTTCGTGGCCCTTTGAAGCGGCCCCTTCGATGAGCGCCTTCACGTTCTTGTCCGAGACGGAGGATTCGACGAAGACCGCCTTCACTTTGCGCGAGACCAGCAAGTCCACCAGCCGGTTGATGTCGGCGATGCCGGCCTCGGACTCGGTGCTGATGCCCTGAATGCCGTGGACTTCGAGGTCGTAGGCCCGGGCGAAGTAGTTGAAGGCGTCGTGTGCGGTGACAAGCACGCGGGTCTCTTTCGGAATCGTGGCGATCGACGCCCTCGCGTAGGCGTGCAGATCGTCGATCCGCCGGGCGAGGTTCGCGTAATTCTTCTGGTAGAAGTCCTTGTTGGGCGGATCGAATTCACCCAGGGTTTTCGCGATCAGCTCGGCGCACTTGCGCCAAAGCGTCGGGTCCATCCACACGTGCGGATCGTGGTGCCCGGCGAACTCCGGCGGCGTGAGCAGCAGCGATTCGTCGAGCAGCTCGGTCACCGCGTGGACCGGCCGCTTCTGGGCGACCTTCACGAAGCTGTCCGACATGCGGCCTTCGAGCAGCAGGCCGCCGTAGAAAATGATGTCGGCGTCGGTGAGGGCGAGGATGTCGGAGCGCGTGGCCTGATAGAGATGCGGATCGACGCCCTCGCCGATGATGCCGCGCACGCTGGACTTGTCGGCGGCGACCTGGCGGACCACGTCGCTGATCATGCCGACGGTGCAGGTGGTTTTGTAGGGATAGGTCCGTGTGGTGGTTTGGGCGGGGCTATTTTCCCGGCAAGCCGTTCCCGTCGCCGCGCCGAGCGCAACGAGTAAGACCGCGAGGCGTTCCCTGTTCAGCCGCGGCCCGCCAGGGCCCCGGAGAATCGTGCGTGATCCTCGCAAAGTAGAGACCGCAATGAATTGAGCGCCTTGCATCATCCACACGTCCGTTCCAGGCAAATAGTCATGTTTGCTATCATGCTATATAAATTAGCATCGACTATACTTTCTGTCAACAATGATTTATTTTATTTTGAATGGAACAATCTTATTGTGCTTGAAAGTTAGTTTGGGGCGCGATAGGCTTCGCGGATCGCCCGATTTGATCCCCGTCGCGTTCCGCAACGTGCGCGAACCCGCGTGAGCCTGACCATGCCCGCAAAAACCGCCAGAAAAAGGGGCAGCCTCCGCGAGGACGACTCGATCCCGACGGCCGACCGCCACCGCCGGACCCGCTCCGACCACGCCCGCGAAATCGCCGAGGACTACGTCGAGCTGATCGACGACCTGATCCGCGAGCGCAACGAGGCCCGGGCCGTGGACATCGCCAGGCGGCTGGGCGTCACGCAGGTGACCGTTACCAAGACCATCGAGCGGCTGAAGCGCGAGGGGCTGGTCACTTCGGAACCCTATCGTGCCATCTTTCTGACGCAGGGCGGCAAGGAACTCGCCGACTTCACCCGCGCCCGGCACGAGACCGTGCTGGACTTTCTGCTGGCACTGGGCGTTCCCCGCGGCGATGCCGAGGCCGACGCCGAGGGGATCGAGCACCACCTCAGCCCGCGCACGCTGGATGCGATGCGGCGCTTTTCAAAGCGGACCGCTTCTCAGAGCCGCGACCGTTCAGTCAACGCTTCGCCGCGATGACTGCCGACTTATCCGGCAAATGGGGTAAACACCCCATTTCGCACTTCGTGCCATGTGTGAAACACCTGCGACAAATCTGAAAAAAATATGGTATTTCGCTTGCATTCTTG
>DATMEE010000230.1:0-4561 GCA_035557035.1 Phycisphaerae bacterium | reverse complement strand
CAGGAATTCGACTGTTCCAAGTCGCTCACGCAATCGCTCGGCGACGGAACTCCTGGCCCGACCGCGTTCAGTGACCAGGGCCAGTCCCTCCGCGCATGCGTGTCGCGCCTCTTGCAGCCGGTGCTGCTCGGAGTACAAGTTGGCGAGGCATAGGTATTGACTCACCCAGCGATCGACATTGGTGCCGTCCTGAGCGCACAGGGCGGCGGCCCGTCGCAGACTCAGCTCGGCGCCTCTCCAGTCCCGTCGCGATTGTTGAATCCGGGAAAGGCGATTCGACGCCTCTGCCGCCGCGTGGAGATTCGGCGCACGAGGGTGGTCCGCCAGCGCCAGCGCTGAGCGCGCATGGGCTTCCGCCTCAGGAAGGGCTCCGCGTCTCCGGAGCGCGTTTGCCAAGTCCATATGTACCTCGAACAGCCTGAAATCGTCCTCTCCGTACAAAGACAGGCCCAGCTCCAGCGCCAACTTCTCGTGCTTCAAGGCCATTTCAGTCTTGTCCGCGGCATCGAAGACTCTTCCTACCTCGTGGTGCAGTTTCATGCGCACCTCGGGCTTGGCGCGCAGGTCCGCGTCCGACATGGCAGCATCCATGAAACCCGCCATATCGCGGGTGCGAATCTGCATGCGGCCGGGAATGTGCCTGTTCACCCGGCTCAGAAAATCCATTAGGAACTGCGCCGTTTCCCGCTGTGCGTCACTCTCAAGGGTTGCCAAACGCGTTTGTTCTTCCGCATCATGCCGCAAGGCTCGGTCGCGTGCCGCCTGAACCGTCGATACGACGCCGAGCGTTATCAGAGCCGCCAATGCAACTGCCGCGAGCAAGGAACTGGCTGTGTGGCGACGGAGAAACTTGCGCACGCGATAGGTTGTGCTGGGCGGATGAGCCAGAACCGTCTCGCCGCCGAGAAGTCGCTGTATATCGACGCGCAGAGTTTCGATGGAGGAATATCGCTGCTCGCGGTCGGGGTGAATGGCCTTCAAAACAATAGCATCAACTTCGCGATTGCATGAAACATTGAGCTTCGATGGTCGCACCGGCGATAGCGCCTCCAGTGCCTTGACCAACATGCCAAACGGTATTGATGGACTTAGGATCGTCCGCCCGGTCAGCGCCTGGTAGAGCACCGCGCCGATGGAATAGACATCCGTCCGAACATCAATCGTGCGCAGCTCGCCACGAAGTTGCTCCGGCGAAGAATAGGCGGGCGTTCCGACAAAGGCGCCGGTTTCGGTGAGGGCCGCTTCGACGTTGGAATCTTGATGTAATTTCGCGAGGCCGAAGTCCAGAACGTGGGGGCGGTCATCCATGTCTACCAGGATATTTGAGGGCTTGATGTCGCGATGGATAATCCCGCGCTGGTGGGCATGTTGGATCGCGTCGCACACCTGAACGAAGAGTTCGAGGATTTCGCGAATGTTGCGACCGGTGGCATGGCCGCCGCTCTGGACAGCCATGTTCTGCCTGGACTCGGCGGGAGCCTCGCCCTCCCTGCATCGCTCGACAGACTCGCCATCCTCCCCTTTGTGCCTTCGTGCCTCTGTGCCTTCGTGCCTTGTTTTCTCCCTCGCCCACCTGTCGATCGGCACACCATCCACCCACTGCATGACCAGGACCGACTGGCCGTCGATCGATTCGCTGCCATAAACCGTGACAATATTGGGATGGTCCAGCGCCGCTGCTGCCTCGACCTCGCGCTCGAAGCGCTGCCGCATCACCTCAGTGGCGAAGACGCCCGCCGAAACGCGCTTCAATGCAACCAACCGGCCGGTGTTCGGCTGACGCGCCTGGTATACGATCCCCTGCCCGCCGCGCCCGATCTCTTTGAGTATCTCATAATCGCCGACACTGCAGGGCGCCGCATTCGACACCGCCTTGCGGACGCGCTTTAGCCAGTCGTGGTCAGGCAGTTCAAACCCCAAGTGGTTTACCTGCGCTCCGCGGCCGTTGGTAAATTGCGTGTCGGCGCTGGAGGGTGGATGGTGAGGCATGTTTCGCTCCGATTACTCCGCATCTTCCTCGGCAATCTGGGCGGCAATCAATTCCTGCATGCGGTCGCGGAGCCGCTGCTTGACCTTGTGCACGGCATCCGGCGTGACATCGAATCTCGCTGCGACGTTGACGACGGTGTCGCCTGCGACCAGCCGTTCAAATATCTCCACGTTGCGGACATCCGTATTCTTGCGGAGCGTGTTCATCGCCAGGCGATAGTGGTGGTCCACCCATTCATCGTCCCAAAGTGCGGCCTCGTCGGTGGAGGGCTCGCCAAGGTTGGGCAGGCTGCTCGCCACACTGGTATCTAGTCGCCGATCCTGCCCACCTGGACGCTGGGCCCATCGAAAAATCGCATTTCGTGAGCAGCGGAACAAATAATCGCGAAATCGGCCGCGCCGGGGGTCATAGACGAATTGCGGCAGGCTCTGAGACAGCGAGGCGAAAACCGACTGGACCACGTCTTCCGCGTCGGTCAATTGCAGACCCCGGCCGCGGCAGAAACGAACCAGAAGCTCGCAATAGCGCTTTTCGAATTCGCGCCAAGCGGCGTGATCGCTGGGATCGCGGATGAGCGAGAGGAGAGTGGTGCGAGTGGAGAGGGATTCCATGAATGAGTTTGCCCGATTCTAAATCAAGACTGATTGACGACTTATGATAACCGAATCGATGACGTGAAGCGCCCGACGAATTGCCGGCCCAAATAATATGGACATAGATGTCCATTCTTCTTGGGGCAGCGCCTAGTCCAATACAGACCAATCCGATGGGGCCGACGACAGCACCGGGAATGGACCTGGGTTCGCGTGCCGCAAAAACTGGAGAATAGACATGGTAAGGATTTCCCGGGTCGCTGTGAGTTTTGCGTTCATTATCGTGCGGCCTTCTGCGGTTGGGTTGATTGTTTGCGCGCTCGCGGCTGGAAGCCGGGCCGACACTTTTACATCCAGCGCAGGCCCCATCGGTGCGGGGGAGTGTCTCTGCTGCGCTCCAAATCCATGCTCGGTGACGAACTCAAACTCCATACCCACCTACGTCGACGACGTCACAATGTGCTTTCCGGGCGCGTGCGGTTGTGGACCGGCGGGGAATCTCAGCGCTTATGCCCTGAACGGCCTGGTCGGCGCCCGGTGTACGAACAGCGCCTTTTCCAACAATTGCCGAGGGTCAGGAACTTCCTCGGGCAAACATGAAGGGACGATTACGTTCAGCGGGCCACCGGGCGCTACGTCGGCAATCGTTTCGGCCCATCTCCAGCTTGGCGGCGACTTTACCTACCAGACGCAGGGAGGGTTTTATGAGGGCGGCCCCAGCGTCAGCGTTGAGGTCAAGCTCGGCAATTCCACTTGGAACGGGATGGCCGTGCAGTGGCACTGGCACTACCCAACCACGTCGGGCGACAGCAACGACTACACAGGGCTGCTCGCCGGCTTCGATCCGCTGGGAACGACTCTTACCACTCCTCCAATAGAGGTGCCCCTGAATGTTCCGGTCTACTTTTCGCTCGCATGTGGCGCCGGGGTTACGCATTTCAACACGGAGATTGGACAGAGCGGCAGCAGCGATTTCGGTCTCGGGTTTTCAGGATTCAATGCCGCATTCAACCTGCCGCCAGGCCACACCGCCAACAGCGCGGGCTTCAACATCACGAACAATCAATGGAGCAACAACGGCACTTTTGACGCAGACGGGGATGGCGCTCTTGATTTTCAGGATAACTGCCCCTCCCAGCCTAATCCCGCGCAGACCGACAGCGATGGCGATGGCCCAGGCGATGCTTGTGACAATTGCCCGACGATCGCCAATCCCAGCCAGGCAGACACCGATGGCGATGGCATCGCGGATGCTTGCGATTCCTGCCCCGGCATTGCAAATCCCTCGCAACAAGACAGCGACGGCGATGGGGTCGGCAACGGCTGTGACAACTGTCCGTCGAGAGTGAATCAATCCCAATCGGACGTCGATTTCGATGGGCTGGGCGACGCGTGTGATTGCGACGGAGTGACGCAAGGCCCGCCGGGCGTCATCGGCCTCTCCATCCCGCTCAACAGCATGGATGACTTCTGCCATCCTCGAGACGATGGCGTTTGGAGCCTCAATACGCCCTCGGGCGCGACGTTCAATCATTCGCTCGGAATAGGCTATCTGATCAATCCCGCCTATACGTCTAATTTTACCGATTTTTCGCTTCACGATCACGTTTACACGGCCGCGAACGTGCCCGATCCAACGCGAGCCGTCATCACCTACGCGTTTAACGTGCCGGTGGTCGTCGATCAGGTCGAGATCATCCAGCACAGCAACGGGATCAGCCGGATCGAAGGGTTCGTCGGCGATTCACTCGATTCCCTGACCTCGATCGGCAGCATCTTCGGTCCATCGGGCGACGTGGCCGGTGGCGGTGCCTTTCCGGAGGCCGGCTCACAGGTCTTCGACTTCAACAATGTGATTCCCGGGCGCTACCTGCGGCTCATTGCGCGCAAGACGCCGATCCCCAACGGCTGGGCATCCTATCGCGTCTTTCCGCGGACCGCTGACGGCGTTCGTTTGTTGGGTACAGTCGCTTTGGCC
>DATMEE010000229.1:0-8235 GCA_035557035.1 Phycisphaerae bacterium | reverse complement strand
GGACTATTACGCGGCCGGCGGCGGGGACAATCTTCCTCGTGATTATCGCGATGCCGAGCGTTGGGCGAGAATCTGGCTTGGATACACCTATCGCAACGAGCGCACGCAGGGCGATGAGTTCGATTTGTTCGGCAATACGGTCCGCGGCGGGCTGGAGCTTCCGCTGCCCTACCGCTTCGCATTCGATTTCACGGCGGAATTTACCTGGGATGATTACTCCCAGCCCAACCTGTTTGATTTTCGGCGCTTTGAGCGATTTGACTTCATCCAGCGCTACATCTTCGGCGTCACGCGGACGTTTATTGACAGGGGCGAGTGCGAGTCGATGAAGTCGCTGAGCGTGAAGTCCCGCGCGTTTGTCGAGCTTTACGACCAGGATTCCAATGTTTGGGATCGGCTGAGTCAGGATCTGTACCAGTTCAACCGGCAGATTTACGGCCTGGAACTGTTAATCAGCTTTTGAGGCTCGTCGTGCCCTGGCGGCGCTTCGGGTCGCCCCTGTTTGCGAGACGCCCGCACATGGCACGGGCGGCAGGCGCGGTGCTAAAATCGAAGTGATCTCGCGATCTTCATCGCGCGGGTCAATTCTAAGGGAGACGAATCATGACCCCAGGAGTCCCGCGTCCAAGCCCGTCGTTGATCATCCTCGTTGCCGCCGCCGTGATATTCACGATCGCTCCCCCTGCCGTCGCCGAGCTCAGCCTTCCGACGATCACCGGTGTTTCCAATGGATCCGCCGGGACAGGCATGGTTGCGGACGAGCCGGCGCCACTCAAGCTCGAACTGGGCACATCGTTTCCGGGCGACGCGGCGCTGGATGTGTCCGCTGATCGGCAGCTTTTGATATATGCAGGTGGCGACAACGGCGGAAATCCTTCCGGGGGAATGATGGTCATTGAGGGGCCCACCCGGGTCAAGATTTCCCGGGAAGACAACGAGTGGGTCTTCGACGTCGAATCCGGCAGGATCATGGCATCGGCCGCGGGGGATCAGGCCGATCAATTGTTGATTTTGCGTGCCGGCGCGGAAGGTTCGGCCGGGACGGTGCGATTCGCGATCGGCCAGGGCGAAACGGATTTGATCGTGACCGACGGTTCGGTTGAAGTCGGGTTCTCGGGCGAGGGCAGTCTGGCACTTTCGGTCGGCGGAGCCGATCGTCAACTGGCCTCGGGGAAGATGTTGACGGCGCGCGGAAGCGCCGTCAGCGAGGGTGATCTTGTAGGCTGGCAGTCGGAACAGGGCCTTGATTTCAATGGCGTTTCACTTCGGCTCATGATGAAATCGGCGACCGACGCGCGTTTGAACGTTCAGCACCAACTGGTCGACAACGTTGTCGCTTGGGACAAGTTCGCGCAGGCGGTGAATATTGAGCCACAGAAGAAGTCGCCTACCGCGAAACCCGAGGTGCGCCAGGTGGTGACGTCGGTGCAGACCAATTTGCAGTCGGGCGCCAATCGCGGGGGGACGGCCGAGACGCCGAACGTGCAGGGCGCGAATGAAGTGCCCTCGCTGTCGCCGGGCTCGGTGAGCGTCGGCGGCATCACGGCAGTCGAAACGAACAATCAGCGAGCGGGCGGCTTGCGCACGGCGACGCAAAGTCGCGGATTGGGTTTCAACGGGCCGAGCCAGTTGGCGAGCCCGGGTTTCCTGGGCGGCCGGCGAACCGTGGGCCCGCCGGGACTGGGCGCGCAGAATCGTGGGAACTGAGTGCTCGCGATTTGGCGCCGGCAGCGTCTGAACCGTTCGCGACGACGAACCTCGCGTTCGGTGGGTTGACAAATATCCTGGTGTCCACGGCAAGCGGAGATCACAGGGTCGAACAATTTCGAGAAAAATGTTTGAAAGTGCATGGCCGGTGACATTTTCCTTGACGGAATGAATGCGGGCACATCGCGGATGACATCGTTGAATACGATTGGCTTGTGCGGCGGTCAAATTGAATCTTGATTCTGATCGTCAAAGTGACGTGCGGCAGATTCGCCGGAGCTTTGCGCGAGGTTTTCATTTTTCTCGCGGCGTCGCATGAGTTGCAATAGAGGAGGCGGCGGTATAATGCCGCGGGGCCTGGGCTCCGGACTCTCGTCCGCTTCATCGTGCTTTCGATGAGGTGCCCCGGCGATCAAGAAATCAGAAGATTGAGTCAAATATCGCGCGAATCGCCGTTCGCGCTTTTGAGGGCAATTTCGATGATGAATTTGAAAAAGCGTGTTCTGAGTTCAAGTCTAAACTGCGTCGCTTGGCTGCTCGCGGGGGCGGCGTTCGTGGGACATTTGTCGCTCCGGACGGCACACGCTGATCAGGTAGCGACAACCGCCACGGTGACAGTTCGTCCTGGGGATCCGTTTGCGCCTGTGGATGCCGCCCCGGGCGATCCACAGATTTCAGAAAGCTCCACCGCCGAGTGGCAAATTGGCGATACGATCACTCTTTCAATGCCAGCCCTCTCAGATTTTGAATTTCGTCTCGGGATAACGGCATCCAGTTCCGGCGATCTTGCCGTCGCCAACGGCGGACTCTCCGGCGACGGGTCACTGCACAGTTTTACGGTTACTGCGGTCAGCACTGCCGTGGGAGGAGATACGCTCACGTTTGAAAACGTAGAGGTGAGGATAAAAGCCGGAGCGTGTGAGCCTCTTGGCGCTGCTGAAGCGCTTGTGACGGTCCTCAATGGCGATGCAAGCACACTTGATACTCCGACGCCAATCATAGACATAACGGTCGAACCGGGCACGCTCGATCACTTTACGCTTACTTCATTAAGCGCGCTGCCGCAAGAAGCAGGTGACGATGTGAACCTAGTTTTGACCGCCTTCGATGAGTGCAATAATCTGATTCCCAATTTTGATCCGACGGTCGACATCAATTTGACGTCTGATTCTAACGTAACGTTCGACGATCCTGGGAGTTTATTGGCGGACAACGGAAACGGCAGCGCCACCTTTGATTCGAGCGGCGCCGACACGTTCGATGGAAATGGCGAATTCGAATTTAGCATCAATAGCACTGTGGCACCCCTTACAGTGTCGGTAGGCGCAAGTACGACTGACGGTGCGGCCGGCGGGCAGGTTTCTTTGGCCCCGCTCACATGGGAGCCAGGGCCGAAGGATCGACTTCGCTTTAGCCAACAACCAACCAGCACAGAATTACTGGCCTCAAGAATTAATCCGCCTCCACTGCTTCCAGTCGCCGTCGAGATTCTCGATGCGTTTGGAAACCTCATTGACACCAGCGCAGCCGGCGATGCGGTGACGTTGAGTTTGGTTACGAATCCTTGCCTTGGTGTCCTTGTCGGGAATGGCCCTATTACTCCGGTGAACGGAGTGGCGACGTTTTCTTCATTGGACCTGAACACCGTTTGCACTGGATACCGGCTGCGGGCCGTTTCGGGGGCGGCCAACAGTGACCCTTTACATCCCGTCGGCTCCGATCCGTTCAATATTACGCAGGGGACAAACCTGGTTGCGAACTCCGTTGCGGTCGACGTTGAAGGCGGCGCAGCCAACGTGACGGCAACCTACACCGTGGAAGGATCTTCAACGGTTGGGGCTTTCAATCTCCGGGTGTGGGCAGACCTCGATGGAAACGGCAGCGGAGATTTCGACGTGGGGGAATTGCTGTTCGAGCAAGCGCCCGTTCCTCTCCTGGGGCGGACTCCCGGCCTGCATCCCGTATCTGCCGATGTCCGGACGACGCTTGACGCCATGAATATCGCGGACGGCACGGTCATTTTCCTGGATGTGGACATCGACACGCCGGCGATTTCCGAGACAGATTCGAGCGACAATGTGGCAACAAGCGAGCCGCTCAATGTTGATATTGTGGCGAATGCGGTGGCCGTAGACATCAGCTCCACCGATACCGATGTCTCGGTCTCGTATACCATCGAAAGTCCCGCAAGCGTAGGCCCCTTTAATGTCCGGGTATGGGCCGATCTCGACGGTAATGACGATTTTGATGGCAGCGAGGAGCTGTTGGCCGCAACCGCCGTCCCTCTTGCGAATCGAACACCTGGCAGTCATACGCTCACGACGAACGAAATCCCGGGGTTGAACGTGCGAACGGCGTTGAATGGCCTGAGTGTGGAAGACGAAATAGAGATTTTTGCGGATCTGGATATCGCAGCGCCTAACGTGGATGAAACCGATGACTCAGGAAACAACATTGAATCGAGCGATCCCCTGACCGTGGACATCATCGCGGGTAGCGTCGCCGTGAACGTCACGCCGACGGATACCGACGTTTCGGTGACATATACGATTGCCAGTCCGGCGACGGTTGGCACGTTCAATGTCCGTGTCTGGGCCGATCTCGACGGCGGCAATGATTTTGACGCCGGCGAGGTGCTGCTGGCCGCAACCGCCGTCCCGCCGGCGAATCGAACGGCGGGCAGTCATACGCTCACGACGGCCGACATCGCGGGATTGAACGTGCGAACGGCGATGGATGGCCTGGGAATTGGCGACGGTGTTGAGATATTCGCCGATCTGGACATAGACCTTCCCAACGTCGATGAGGCGGACGACGCGGTTAACAACGTCGCGTCGAGCGATCCTCTGACGGTCGACTTGGTCGCGAACTCGATAACGGTCAACGTGGACACGGACGCAGACACCACGACTGCCTCTGTGGCATACACCATCCATTCCCCCGCCGAGGTGGAAGAGTTCAGGCTTCGCGTGGGAATCGACCGAGATTCAGACGAGGTCATCGATGCCGGAGCGGGGAATGTCCTGTTCAATCAATTGATTACTGCGGCTGATCTTGGAGGCACCGCGCTGAATCCCGGCGCGCATGTGTTCGCCGTTTCAAATTTTCGTGCGGCGTTGGATTTGGCTTCACCGCGCATTAAGCACGATGACCAGATGATCGCCATGCTGGATCTATCGCAGGCGGGAGCAGACGAAGGGGGAGTGTCGGAGGCCACAGAGATTGTCAATAATGTGGTTGGACAAGCGCAGACGGTCGATTTAGTGGCGAATAATTTGGTGATCACGCCGCAGCCCAACGCGATTTTCAGCTACATTGTCGACAGCCCGGGGACAGTTGAGCCGTTCGACATCGAGATTTATTACATCGATACCACGGCTGGCAATCTTCAAACGACTGTCGCCGGCGACCCGACGCCCGGGCCGCACTTTATCGACATCGATCTCACGATTGCCCTGCCGAATCCGCCGAGCCCCCCGGCGTCGGGCGATGCGGTGATCGCCGTGATGGATCCGGAATCCGCCGGATCGCCGGACGGGGCCGTGCTGGAAGACAGCGACGATGGAGATGAAAACACGATTGCAGCCAACAATCGGGCCGACACGACGAATACCGGGCTGAGTGACTTGATCGCCACCTCGATCGTCGTCAACACGGACGGGGCAACGACCACCGCGCAGGTTTCATACGTCGTGAATTTCCCGGCCGACGAGCCGGACTTCAATCTCCGCGTCGGCGTCGATCGCGATGCGAATGACGACATCGACGCCGGATCGCAACTGGCGGTCGTGACCGCAAGCGGGACAGTCGGCGCGCATACGGAAGTTATTCCGAACTTCCGCGCGGCACTGAACGCATTGGCCGCTCCGATCGAGGATGGAGATCGCATCATCGCCACGCTGGACCTGAGCCTGGCAGGCGCTGACGAGGGTGCGGTCGGCCCCGAAACCGGCAACGAGATCGCAAATAACATCACCGGTCAGACTCAGGTGGTCGATTTGTCGGCGAGCTCGGTTTCGGTCGACGTCTCGCCAACGTCCACCAATGTCGTGGTCACATATTCCGTGCTTAGTCCCGGAAACGTCGCGCCTTTCACCATTCGGCTGCGCCTGGATACCGACGGTGACATCAACACGATCGAAAGCTTTTTGACAGGTGCCTTGCCGCTGCCGCCGAACATCGCCGGAAACCCGGCGCCCGGAATTAACACAACTGCGGCGGTGGATGTCCGCGGCGCGCTCGACGCCCTGGTCACCAAGGTGAAGGCGGGTGATCGTATCGTTGCAGTTCTGGATACCGGCTCCACGGTTGATGAATCCGACGACGTGACCAACAATTCGCGGTCTTCCTCGGACCTCGTCGTTGATCTGCGGGCCGATCTGATCGTGGTTGACAGCAGTCCGTTCACCGTGGCGTTGAACTACAGCGTGATCGCGCCTGGGAATATCGCGGCCTACGTCGTGCGCTTCGCGCATGACCTCAACAGCAACAGCGTGATCGACGCGGGCGAACTGCTCACTGAGTTTGCTGGACAGATCATCCCCAACAGTCACCAGTCGGACCCAGTGGACATCTCCGATCAGCTTCAAGACAACGGCGTGCTGGCCGATTCCAGGCCCGACATCCTCGCGGTGCTCGACCCGGTGGATGTCATTGAGGAAGACACCAACGAAGGCAACAACGCAATCGTGAGAGATGACGTCGACTATGACGTCGACCTCGTGGCGATTCGCCTTAGCTATCCGGGCACGTCCGCAGGGGAGGATGTGACGTTGACCTTTGATTATGAAGTGGCCGTGAATCCGCCATCCGAGGATTTCACGATTGCGTTCTATGCCTCGACCAACGGTGACCCGTCAGTAGCGGGAGACGGGGCCCCATTCGCGACCGAAGACATCACCACGGACGAGACGAAATCGCTCGGAACCCATACCGTGGACGTGCCCGTCACCATTCCGGATGACGTGGTGGGGGCCAACTTCTTCATCAAGGCGCGCATCGATGATGGTCTCGCTGTAACGGAAGAAGTCGAGGGGAACGCTGAAGATGAAGAAGATAACAACATTATCGACCGACAGAACGACGCCTTCGGCGGCGCGGCGGACAACGACGCCGATACGCTGACGCGGGATGAAGAAGATGTCGCCGTCAACCTGAGCTTCGTCGAGCGAACAGATGAGACCATTCAAGCCAACGGGTCATCATTGGATTCCAAAGCGGACACGGACGACGACGGCATTCCCGACCTGATCGAGCGAAACGGCCCCGCGGGCGATCCGTGCCCGGCCGACCCGACTGATCCATGCGCTGGGCGGACGAATCCGAATGACGCTGATACGGACGGCGATGGCCTCGACGATGGCGACGAGGACGCCGATCGAGACGGGACGGTTGACTCCGGCGAAACCAACCCGCGAAACTGGGATACGGACGACGACGGCCTCTCCGACAAGGAGGAGACTGACGGATTCCGGGTCACGCGATATGCAGGCACGAGCGGCCGATTTGATTCAAACACCGTCGTCACGGTCACGCCGAATCCTCTGATTGTCGACACGGACGGCGACGGCATCACCGACTGGCACGAAGTGAACACGTTCGCCGAACAGGCCAATAGCGACGGAAGCGTGCCGTCCATCGGCTTGGGCGCAATCGCCGCCCGCGCGACGCTTTCGGTCATTGATGAGAAGCCGACGATGGGCATCCGAACTGATCCGACCGACGATGATACGGATGGTGACGACACGGCGGCCGACGAGTTGAAGGACGCTGACGATCCCGCTCCGAACATCAATCCGCTGAACTTCGGCTTCGATCAGGATGCGGACGGCGATTTTGATGCGGACGACCTGAACGGGTTGAGCAATGACGAGTTCCAGCGGCTCCTGCTGAACTTCGACCAGGATGCGGACGGTTTCCTAGAGGCGCCCGACTCCGACGGGGACGGATTCCCGGACTTCACGCGCTATGGCGAGACCACCATCGAGCTGCTCTTCTCCGTCGACTTCAGCAATAACGGAAACCTGAGCGACGGCTTCGACGTGGGGGGGCTCGATCAAGGTCCGGCGGACAGTTCCGATCTCGAGCGGTTCGGCACCTACCGCGTCGGTGACGGCGCCGGCGAGCCGGGCGGCGACGGGGCACTCGACGAAGCCGACGAACCAAATGGAAAGTTGATGCTGTCGGACTCGTGCCCGCAGGAATCCAACGCCGATCAGGACGATTTCGACGGCGACGGGCTGGGCGACGATTGCGATGCTGACCTTGACAACGACGGAGTGCCCAATGGGTTGGACTTCTTCAACCAGTGTCCGATCGGGGTTGAGGATTGCCCGACTGGGTTGTGCGGGTTTGGGTTCTTTGAGGCGGCGTTTGGGACGTTTGCGGGGATTTTAGGGGTGGGGTATCTGTCGCGGCGGCGGTTTTCGCAGCGACGAGCCGCATAGCAGCATTTGCCGCACACGCCTCCTGATGCCGGTGTGACGCGGACGGCATTTTGAGGTATTCGGCGGACGCGGACTGGATTGC
>DATMEE010000228.1:0-2813 GCA_035557035.1 Phycisphaerae bacterium | reverse complement strand
GCTTGACACGCCGCTGTCGTAGATGCCGACGATGTGCGGATTTCGCAACGCGCCGACGACGTCGATCTCGCGCTCGAAGCGGCGGCGGTTCTGCTCGGAGGCGAAGGCCCCGTCGAGCAGCAGCTTGATCGCCACCCGCCGGCGGGTGGATCGCTGCGTCGCCGAATACACCACGCCCTGGCCGCCGCGCTTCACTTCGACCAGATCGTCGTAGCCGGCGATGACCGGGGTGACGCCGCGCCCGGCACTGGTGATGCGGAACTGCTCGAGGACCGCGTCGGGATTGCTGTACCAGTTGGAGCTTGACATAATCGACTCCGAACCACGTCAGGTCGGCGATCCTGAAATGCGCTGGTCACAGCCCACAAGGGCCATCCTAATCAAGTTGCCTATCGCAGCGAAGCGTGAGCAAAAACGCCGGCCGGGATTTCCCGGCCGGCGGCCGCCCATGGTTGTGATGAGAACCGTGAGCAACGGCTTACAGGTTTTGCAACCACTCATAGCAATTCTCGCGGAATCCGTCCCACGGACTGGCATCCCAGTGGGAATTACCTGCGTGAGACCACTTGCCGTTAAAGCTCTTCCGGTCGGGACTGAATGTGAATTCGAACGAACCCGAATCTTCTATGGAAACGAGGCCTGTGTACCACTCGCCGCTCAGGACGATGCATTCCGGGCAGCCAGGTGCGCCCGTGGAAAGTGTCTGGTTGCTGAAGCGCCCGTCCTCCATCGGAGGAAAGTTGGCCTCATAATGACCGTGGGAGTGCACCCTCGGCGCGCCACCAGCGTCGGGATCAAGATGCACATATACCCATCCCTGCGCTGTGCGATATGTGCCGGCAATCGAATCGCAGGCATCGCTGGTCTGGCGCGCTGCAATCGTGATTTCGGCGAATTCGGAGTACACGCCGGCCGCATCCACTACTGCGCAATACGCCGTTTTTGTCTGCGTGCCGCTCAAGCTGATCGTTCGAGTGAACGTGTTGCCGCCGGGGGTCCAGCCGGCGTCATCGGCAAGCATCCAGAAGTTCGTATAGGGCGGAGTTCCGCCGGTAACAGTGGCTGTGAAAGTGACGCTTTCGTTCATGCCGGCCTGTAACGTGCTAGCGCCGATGCTCACCGTCGGCGGGGTGGCGGCCACCGGGGGCGTCGAGGTGACCGGTGGCGCGACCGAGGACGTCGGATCGATGTATCCGGTGCCGGTCGGACTGATGTCCGACACGTCCGTGATCAGGTCTTCCATCAATTCCATGTCCGCATCGCAGCCTTCGCCGCCACCGGAGCCGGTGCAGAACATCAGGCCGAGAACCGACATGGCCAGGATCGAGACAGGTCGCGAGGTGTTTAATCGATTGAACATGGTTATTGCCTCCCCATTTTCGTGTGAGATCAGTTCTTGCGGCCGATGCGTGCCGCCTCCACCTGAAACTGACCAACGGATGAGACATCTCTGACAGAAAACTCGAGACAAAATCCTCGTATTCCGGCGACGCTGAGGCCTTGTATTCGGACCCAGGCCCCGAGACGGGCATTAAAGCGAAACAGCCGATCTCGGTTTCCCGAGGCGGCTCATGTAGGGCCCCCCAACGAAATAGGATGGAGTGGGCCATCGACAGACGATGCAGTCTTCAAACCGCGCCGACTCCAACTCATCGCTAAGTGGAAGGAGCAATGGACGACCTTTTCCCCTCGACGATAGGGGAAAATGCGAAACGTCGGCTGGTGCTCGACGCTCAAATTACTTGACAACCCGAGGCCGCGAGATATAGTAAAAGGCTCTGGGTCGCTCATTTCCGGGGCTGCAATTAGGCGAAACAGCGCGGAGAAATCAGCGCCGCGGGCAACGCATTTTCCGGGTGCAGACATGGCAAAACGACAGATCATCGAAAAACTGACGCTTGCGCAGAAAATCTCCATCACGATTGGCGGCGGGAGCCTCCTGGTCGCCGTCATCGGCTTCGGCATGAAGCTGAGCGAGAGCCGGGCGAAGGGGCCGGTTATGCCCGAGCATCTCACGGTCGAGTTTCTCGTGCCGCAGGCATCCGGCGGCGGCGGCCAGCAAACCGTGCCGTTTCAGATGGTGCGGGCCTTGGCCGCCATGCAAAAGATTCTGATCCGGCCGGGCGCCAAACCGAAGGGCTCCTGGCTCGTGCTTGGAATCGACGCGAACGGCCGGGTGACGGACGTTATGCAACAGGGCGGGCCGGCCGAAACGCGGCTGATGGAGGAGGACGGCGCCCTGGTCTGGTGGGTCGATGCAAACAGCGCGGTGCAATCGGTTCTCTTGGTTGACGTGCCGGCCACGTTTCAGCAGCCGAAGGTTCAGGAACTGCGCGCCGCGATCAACACGATTGAGGCCAAGCCCACGGTGTCGCCGGGGATCCAACTGGCCTTCAGCGAGGCCGGCGTCACGCGCGTCGCGACCGGTCCCGAAGGCAAGGGCGAGGTTCAGCCTGCGTCTCCGACGGACACGAAGTGGGCCGACCAGCTCGCGGACGTTTTGAACAGGTACGATCTGGATTACGCCGGCCGCACGTTCGCGGTGAAAGCGGCGGCGACGCAGCCCGCGTGAGCCGGAGAGGTATCACAACGCTGACATGATGGTTCGAGGGAGCATCCCGGTGTGGGCATTTGTCGTCAGCGGTCTGGCGATCGCGAGCGTCCCCGCGCGCGGCGAAGAGCCTCAGCCCAAGGGCGGTCGGCCACCGGCGTCACAGCCCGCCGCCGTCCGAACCTATGGCAAAGTGCGGGTGCTGTGCGTGGGCATTCGGGAGTTTCCCCATCCCCTCGCGACTTTGGAGTGCGCCGAAAAC
>DATMEE010000227.1:0-6919 GCA_035557035.1 Phycisphaerae bacterium | reverse complement strand
TTCAGAATTGAAAAACCAAGTCAATGGAATAACCCGACCTTTCACTACGAAGCGCGATTTGCCAGCGATGACGTCTACTGGACCGAGTTCGGAGATGAGGACGGGATTGTTCTCCATGATCCCATATCAGGACGTCCCCTGCTGGGACTAGGTTACGCGTGTTCTCCCGCGAGATCCGTTCGAACCAACGGCAGAAAGGACGAGTGGTCGACCCACGATGGAGAGACGATGATCCACGGCCGGCCAACCCCCGAGCGATTCATGATAGGCGGGCGTGCTCCCGAAAGACTGCTTGATCCCCGATCTGCCGGCTTATACCCCCGAGCGTGCTCGGAGACATCTCCGACTGACTGGCTCGAATATCTGCGGGGCCTCGGTTACGACTGGGATGAACAAGAGATCGGCGGCAAGATCGCCGTTTCGGCCTCATCCAAGCCAAAAGCTCCTGTGGGTCAGTCATATGAGGTGATGGCCTGGACGATCGATCCCCGAAGGGATCATGCCATCGTGGAGATCAAGGGATTCGTCGAACATCGGGACGGCTCCCGCGAACTTATCGAACACATGACGGCAAAACACGAAAAAGTGGACGGCCGTTGGTGGCCGAAGCGATGCCAAACCAAATTTACACGAGGAGGCGGCGAAGTTTTCGAGTTTTCCTCGGTCGAGTTTGATCGTAATGAACACCCCAAGGTCCTGGATGCCGACACGCTGAACGTGCCGCCCGGAATCACGGCAGTCGACCGAATAAGCCACAATCCCGCTGATGGTCCTCTGAGAATGGGTCGCTATGCCGGCGGCGGCAGGGTTGTGTCGAGTGATGAATGGAATAACACTCCTCAAGAACAGTCGGATGTCCTTGCATTCGCTAACTTTCTTCAAACTGCCCGTGCATTTGGTCACGGGCAATATCCCCAGTGGTGGAGCGCCGGCACCGAGACGCTGGGCCTTTCAGCTGTTGCCCACACGCCCGACCTGTGGGAGGCCTACGTCCGCCGCTGGATTCTCTTTCATTCTCACGATCCCTCCGTCGGTCGGGGCGAGCGGCATTCGAAGGAAATCACTGCGTCTCAGATTGAGGCTGCATGGGGTGTCCTGAAAGACTGCCGCAAGCGGGCGGCACCGATTCTGCAGCGCATAGAGAAGCCCGCAATTGCGAAGGCGAACGACAAAGGGGAAGAGAAGTCGTCTGACGCGCCGAAGGCGGGTGGTGAAGTAGCCAAGCCAAAGCCGCCAAACCGGCACGAGATTGAACTCGAGAAAATCTTCGAATCGCTCAAGTCGCGGCTGAATGGGCTGCTTACCACCAAGCAGGACAACGCGGACGGGGGAGACTCTCGCGACAAGGCGAGGACAGTAGAAACTCCTTCCACTGGGCGATGAACCTTCCGCGTGGAGCGCCAACCGCTTCCTTACGGGCGCCGTGTGCCGGGGTGTCCGATCCTTGTTGGACCTGTTACGAGCCATGCGCCGAGGACTGCCGTTTGGTTTATAAATGTTTGAATCTTGACCTCGGTTACCCATGCGCTGGGTCTTCTACCGGATGCGCAGAGCGGTTTCTTGAGACCCAGCAAGCTGGAAGTTGGCAGTCAACGGGAAAGGACTGCTGTTACTGGGCACACTGAGGAAGCTAACTGGGATCCGACCCAACTCGCCGGAAGCTGCCTCAAGGACTTTGCCTTCGAATCGGGAGACTTGTATGAACCTCGCGCTCTTCCCCGTTTGCTGTATTCTTGCTGGTGATGGATCAAAGCACACGGTTCCCGCATCGCTTTGCCGGGCGATCAGCAAGCGGATGTGCTTCAATACCGCCTTTTTTCAGTATGAATACGAGGCGGATAATCCGGGCATTTGGCATCATCCCGCGCATCGTTACGAAGCGCGATTCGCCGGTGAGGGTGATGTCTATTGGACGGAGTTTGGAGATCACGACGGCATCGTCAAGCGCGATCCGCGCACGGGCCGGCCTCGCTTTGGGGTGAATTATGCGTGCTCTCCCGTGCGCACAGTGCGATCTAACAGCGGGAAGGACGAGTGGACGATCCGTGACGGGGAGTTCATGCTTCATGGACGCCCTACGCTGGAGAGAATCCCTAAGCTCATCGGACGTGCTCCCGAAAAGTTGCTCGATCCACGCTCGGCGGGATTGTTTCCAAGGGCGTATTCCGAGCGAAGCCCTGACCATTGGCTCGAAGAGTTTCAGAGCATCGACCAACAATGGTCGGAACGGCAAGTCGACGACCTGATTGAAGTAACGGCCTCTACCGAGGATGCGGCCGCTTCGGATTCACCTTTTGTGGTCTTTATATGGCGCATCGATCCAAAGAGGGACCATGCAATCGTGGATATCCGAGGCTTTGTGGAAGAGCGCGATGGATCGCGAAAACTTATCGAACACATGCAGGCCACGCATCAGCGAGTCGATGGCCGTTGGTGGCCGAAGCGATGCGAGACAAGGTTCACCAAAGGCGGAGGCGAAGTGTTTTCGTTTTCAAAGGTTGAGTTTGACCGCAAACAGCACCCCGCAGTTCTTGACCCCGATATCCTGGGCGTTCCACCCGGACTTGAAGCAGTGGATCGGATCAATTACGACCCCGCATCGGGTTCGCTTCGGGTGGGCCGTTACATTGGCGGCGGGACGGTGGTGTCGGGTATAGAATGGCATTCAATTCATCAACAATTTGATGCCGGCGCCAAGGCAACTTATGTACAAAATGCCACCGAGCACGGCAGAGGCCTTTTTCCGCGCTGGTGGAGTGCCGGCGAGGAGACGCTGGGATTGAAGAATGTTGAGCATACGCCTGATCTGTGGGAGGCCTATGTTCGTCGCTGGATCATTCGCCATTCGCACGATGCGGCAGGCAACCCTGGGGAGAGGCTGACCCCCGGGCAAGTCGAAGCTGCGTGGGGCATCTTGAAAGACTGCCGTAAGCGTGCAGCGCCGATCCTGCAGCGCATGGAGAGGCCCCCCGTTACGAAGACGATAGGCAAAGAGGAAACTGCGGATCAGGAGGCGTCTGGCGATGCGCCGGCTGATGGCGTCGCCAACGGCAAAGCGTCAACGGAGCCGCCGAATATCGCGAAGGCTGAGACTGACGGCGCGAAGCCCAAGCGGCCAAACCGGCACGAGATTGAACTTGAGAAAATCTTCGAATCTCTCAAGACGCGGCTGAATGGGCTGCTCACCAGCAAGCAGGAGAAGTCGAAAGCGGGGGAAGACCTGCGGGTGCGGGCGAAGCCTTGAGGGTCACGGCATTCGCGTTTGCATCAATGCGGGAGCAGCATCATCGGAGCTTCTGGGGCCAATCTCCACGCGAAGGGTGTCCTGACGGGCGCGGCTCTGTTTTTGCGCCGCTTCGCGGCGGGCTGGCTCACTTCGTCAGTTCCGCTTCTCGAAGCAAAGCCGTCAGGCCGTCGGCGTCCGCATTGGTGAAGGCGCCGATCTCGTGGCTGTCGGCGTCGAAGACGCCCCAGCAGTCGCCGTTTTCGTCGAGCAGCGGAATGACGATCTCCGATTGATCCATCGGGTCGCACGCGATGTAGCCCGCGCCCAGCTCCGCGACGTCGCGCACTACCAGCGGTTTTTTTGAGATCAACGCCTGGCCGCAGGCGCCGTGGAGGCCGATCGGCGAGCAGGCCGGTTTGTCGCGGCGCGGGCCGAGGGTCAATTCGTCGGGACCGGATCGAAGGTAGAAGCCCATCCACGAGACGCCGGTCTTGTTCAGCGCCGGCCAGAGGGCGTCGACGAAAGCCTGCATCGCGTGGCGGCGATCCGGCGTCACGCGGATCAACTTCAGCAGATCGGCATAATCGCGGTGCATGGAGACACTATCGGAGAGGTCGGGTCGCGCGCCAAGAGATCATGATGCGGTCACAAATACTCGGCGGAGAGAATTGAGATTTAAGATTAAGAATCAAGAATTAGAATTGAGATCTGAGATTTGAGATTTTAGATTTGGATCAGCCAGGCGCCCTGACGTCGGCAATTGAATTCAGGGACCGGTGCGAACCACGATTGGCTTGGGCGCGGCCGCAGGCTTGGCGCCAGGCTCCGTCCGCGGCGCGTTCAAATCCGCGGCGACCGTCACGCGATTGCGTCCCGCGGCCTTTGATGCGTAGAGCGCCTCGTCCGCCGCCTTGATCAGCGCGTCTGAATTCTCATACAGCTTCGACCCTCCCGCCACGCCGAGGCTGGCCGTGATCAGCATCGGAGTGCCTTCGTACTCGATCGCTGTCTTCTCCACGGCGGCGCGGAGGTGTTCGGCGCAGATTTTTGCGCCGTCGGCGCCGACGCCGGGGCAGAGGATCAGGAATTCCTCGCCGCCCACGCGGCTGACCAGATCGGTCTTTCGGCAGGTGCTTCTGAGGACCTGTGCGGTGGTCTTCAGCACCTTGTCCCCGGCGGCGTGCCCGTGCGTGTCGTTGAACTTCTTGAAGAAGTCGATGTCCAGCATGATGCACGAGAAGATCTGGTCGTACCGTTCCATGGAAGCCCAGAATTGCTCGATGCGACTCATCGCTTCGCGGCGATTCAACAGACCGGTCAGCTCGTCGGTGGTCGCCATGCGGCGGAGCTGTTCGTTGGCCTTGTTGAGTTTCTGGTGCGTGAGCGCCATTTCGGCGTTGGTGCGGTGCAGTTCGCGGGTGCGCTTGGCCAGATCGGACTCTGCGCAGACGATGCGGTCCGCGGCTCGCAGCCGCGCCAGCAGCTCGGCCTGTTTCAGCGGTTTGCGGACGAAATCATCCGCGCCGGCGTCAAGGGCCTGCACCATGCACTCTTCGCCGCCCTGGGCCGTCATCACGATGATGTAAACAAATCGGACGCCTTCATGTTGCCGGAGCGTCTTGCACAACTGGATGCCGTCCATGCCCGGCATGAACCAGTCCGTGATGACGATGCGAGGCTCTTCGCCGAGAATGATGCCCATGGCCTCGGCTCCGCTGCCGGCGGTCAGAACGTCATGCTCCCCGGAGCTAAGCAGGCGTTGCATGATCGCGAGTTGCTGCGGGTCGTCGTCGACCACCAGTAACTTTTTCTTGTTCTGGTCGTCGTTCATACGCCTCTTTCCGCGCACGCCGGCGCCGCGCGGGCACGAGCGCAGAGGCCCGCCACCCGGCGCATGTCCGACGCCAACTGCTCGGGCGCCGCGCCCGATTTCGCCGCGTCCTCCAACTGCTTCGCTGCCAGCGTAATGATGGGAAAGCCGTAGCTGCCGGCCGCCCCTTTGAGCTGATGAACAATGCCGGCCAGGGCGGAAAGATCATTTGCGTGCAGAGCAGCCTCCATCGCCTCGACGCGACGCGGCAATTCGTGCACGAACAACTCGATCAGATCGAGCAGGTCCGCCTCGTGCGCGAGCTGGCTGATCAGAGGCTCCGGCACCGAAGTATGCGCTGACGAATTCACGGACCATCTCCGAGGGCTGCGATCGGAATCCGATGCGAGTCCATTCGACCGGCTCTCAAATCATCGGACCGTCGCACGCCGCCGTTTAGGAGTGCGATGATCGCGGCAATTGCCCGAATTGCGTCAGCTCTGGAGGAGGGAGCGTCCGAGATTCTTGCAGAGCGGCGGTTCTTTCCGGGTGTTTGACGTCCTGTTGGGCGATTTGTACAACGATTTCATGCTGCAAGCGGCCGCAATTCTGATGGGGGTGTTCACCCTGCTTTGTGTCGCCGATGGGTGGCGAAACGCCCGATTTCAGCGCCGCTGCCGTTCGAGGGCCGTCGCCCAGTTCACGTCCGATCCAACCGAATCGCGCGAATCGCGGATGAGCAGGCTGGTCGAATGTGAGCCCCAAAACGCCGCGGCGTGGTACCTGCTCGGGGCGATCGCACTGCGCAAGGGCCGGGTGCGTGACGCAGCCCGGGCATTCGGATTCGCGTTTCATCGGGATTGCGATCTGGAATCCGCCGCGCTGTTGACGTTCGCGTGCCTGAAAGCGCGGGAAGACGGAGCGCAGATGGTGGAGCTGATTCGCCTCACCTGGGAGGAAATGAAGCGCCCCGCGTTGCTCGCGCGCGCCGCCGACCGGGAGCTGGCTGCCTGCCTGGCGTCGACGACGCGCGATCCTCCCACGAAATCGCCGATCGACACGCTGATATGGAACGCCACCGGCGCCGAGGACCAGCGCCGGATCGAGTTACAGACCGCGGGTGAATCGACGACACACTGATGTCACCGCTGATCGTTGGGGAAGAAAGTCCGGCGCTTCAGTTCGGGCCGGTCGCGACCTGCATGCCCGAGGACCGCCAGTCGGCCATGCCGCCCTTGTAAACCCAGACGTGCGTGTGCCCCCAACTTGACGCCTTCGACGCGGCGCGGTGGCCGACAGGACATGTTGCGCTGCCGCAATAAAAGACCAGCGGCAGGTCCTTGTTTTCAGGCAGGTCTTGGGGCGTCATTTCCTGTACATCGATGTTCTTTGCGCCGGGGATGTGACCCTGTTCGTAATTCTCCCGACTCAGCGCGTGGATCACCGTGATGTTGCTGACATTCATTTTGTCCTGCATTTCGCGCGCAGTGTGAATCTCTTTGACGCCCGCATCGTCGTTCTTCGCGCAGCCGACGCTGAACGAGCTCAACAGCAGACACAACGGCGCGATTCGCATAGCTTTGAATTTCATCTTCTGGTCCTTTGAAACGTAGGTATCTCGATCGAGCCCCCGGGCTCGAATCTAGCTCAGCTCCACCAGCACTTTGGACGTGCGGGTCAGATTCTCGAAGCCGTTCTCAGTGATCGCCACCATGTCCTCGATGCGAACGCCGCCCCAGCCGGGGAAATAGAGTCCGGGTTCGACGGTGAACACCATGCCCGGCTGAATTCGCTCCTGAAACGTCGGTTTGATCCGGGGCGGCTCGTGGATCGCCAGCCCCACGCCGTGTCCAGTCCCGTGCATGAATGCCTCGACGCAATTC
>DATMEE010000226.1:0-4571 GCA_035557035.1 Phycisphaerae bacterium | reverse complement strand
TTCCCCAGTTACGAATGGGCGCGAGCCACCCGATACAGAAATCCCGACTCGCCCATGTGGCTCCCGCGATTCCGCGACGGCTCGATGTTGCGCTTCACGGGCCGGGAAAACACGCTGGCCGAAAGCGGCGACCGCTGGGGGCCGATGCGCATGGTCTACATCCAGCACGCGAGCGACCCGATGACGTTCTTCTCGCCCGACTTGCTCTACCAGAAGCCCGCGTGGATCAATGGCGAGCACGGCCCCGACGTCTCGCCGTACTTGCGCTGGTATCCCGTGATCACGTTCCTGCAAACCGGCTTCGACCTGCCGATGGCGACCGCGGTACCGACCGGCTACGGCCACAACTTCGCCCCGTCGAGCTACATTGACGCGTGGATTGAAGTGACGCAGCCAGCGTCGTGGGACACCGACGATACGAAGCGGCTGAAAGAGCTATTTGCGAACCCGTAGTATGCAGCATCCTGCGAGCACAAGTGAAATCAGCGTCCGCGGTTCTGGGACGGCGACCGCGTTGGAGATGTAAATGGAGCTTGAGTTGCCTCTCCAGTCACCGAAAATAATCTGACCGCGATCGTTGAAGGCGCTTTGCCAACCGTCCTGATTCCCGCTGCTCCCCCAAAGAAAAGCGAAATCAGACGACCCAGTTTGGCGAGCGATTAGCGTCATCTGACCGCGCCGATCTTGGGCGTAGATGCGCGACTCGAAGTCATCGCTATTCGGCAATCTTACAAAGCACCCGAACGCGACTTGCCCGAATGAGTTTAAGTGAATCGAATTTCCATAAAACCCTCCAAAGGCTCCGCCGCCCGGAGCCGGGTCGCCTTCGCGTGCAATCAACTCAATGCCGCTAGCGGGATTCCGTAGCCAGAGCGCACTGTCATTTTCCGCGGTAACCTCGTCGCCTCGGAGTGCGCTCAGAAAAGCGCTCTGTCCACGTCCGTTGATGATTGGAACGGCCTCCGGCAGAATCGAAGCGGTGAACACGCTTCCGAACTTAGCGCCTCCAGACGAGCCGGGAATCACATCGCCTTCTCTCACTATGGTTACCAAATTTCCCGGCGTACCCATCCACAACACCTCATCATTTGTTGCATTGATGCTCGGTCCCGAAAGCAATCCTGCGAACGCAACCTGTCCCGCATTGTTAATCCGCGGACTCCGTAAATCCGCAATCATAGTCTCGCCATTGCCTAAACCGGGCGCAACTTCGCCAACTTGCGCGATAAGCGTCAACGGCCCTGCTGCGGTCTTGGTCCAAAGACTTAGCCCGTAATAAATCGTAGGGCCGTCAAGGTTCGCAAGAAAAGCCGTTTGTCCATAATCGTTGAGCGCCGGAGCCGCCAACTCGTACGCAGTAAATGGAAATGCGGTAAACTTCCCGTTTGGAATCCCGGGAGCGGCGTCGCCGCTCCGCACAACGAGACGCGACCCGTGTTCGCTCGCGACAAATAGGCCGCGTCCGTTTGGATCGACTCCGGCGCCAACTAGATCGACATGAAACGCCGCCTCTCCCGCGGCGTTGAACGTGAAGCGCGGGTTATCAGATTCAGTCCGATAATCTGAATCGACTGCAATTTTCCCGAAATGGACGTCGGCGCCGATCGCAGGCGCTGGGTCTCCCGAGCGGACCAACAACCGGAGAACTCCGCTTTCGTCGGCGCTCCAGATTCCCGTACGGTTATCAGAGTCAACTCCGGCGCCCTTCAGATGCCCGACGAACGCTAACCGATTTCGACCTTGCGTGGTGAGAAACTGAAAATAGCTGAACGTGGAGCCGCCGTCGACGCCGGGCGCAGCGTCCCCAGCTCGGATAACTTCTCGAAAGCCCCCCTCGCCATCTGCCATGAAGACTCCATAGCGCGGGATGAAAAAATCACCCACGCTAAGGACTGACATGAATGACACTCCGCCAATGTCATTAAGTGAAAGCGAATTTGGATTGGCGTAAACCATTTCACCGTCGCGCGGTGAGTAGGATGGAAGTGGGATGAGTGGATAGGTGAGGGCGTCGGTTGCTCCGGCTGTTGCCGCGGTAATAAGAGTCAGCGCGAAGAGAATCACCCTCGTCAGGTCGCATAGATTTGTAACGACGATTCTATCGCGCAGATTCATATCAACTCTCTTTCCTTGAAGCCGACGACGCCCATTCCAACTAGAATGGCAACCTTCGCGTCCCATGGCAAGACAATTCCATTCAGGAGTCGATGACTCGCTGAAGCTGCTTCGGATTCGACGAGGCCATTTCAAGTTATCGCAGCGAATCCAACGATTGAGCAATCGTCCGGTATGCGAGTGAAATGGTCGTTAATCTAACTCACTTCCGTACGATGCTGTTCTTGTGAATCACGCCGTCTTTCATGATCACAACAAAGTTCTTCTCCGGGTCGGCGACCAGATTGAGATCCGCGAGCGGGTCGCCGTCGACGAGCAGCAGGTCGGCGAGGGCGCCTTCCTCGACGACGCCCAGCTTGCCGGAGTAAGGGCTGCGTTTGCCGCTCATCGCCAGTAGTTCGGCGTTGTCGGCAGTCGCCATTTTCAGCGCCTCCGCTGCGGTGTACCAGCGCAATAGTTTTGCCAGTTGCGCCCCCTGTCGTTTGGCGATGGCCGCTGAAAAGAGAATGTCGGTGCCGAATGCCGTCTTGAGTTTGTGCTTCTTCGCCAGTGCGTAGGCTCGATCGGTGCCGCTGGTCACCTCCAGTTGTTTGGCTCGCTCTTGCGATCCCGGCGGCAATGGCGAGGCGTCCTCGTCATCCAGGAACGGCTGGATACTCAGCCAGATGCCCTTCTCCGCCATGAGTTGCGCGGTCGCTTCGTCCATGAGATGGCCGTGGTCGATGCACGTCACGCCCGCGGCAATGGCCCGCTGGATGGCGGCGGGCGTATAGGCATGCACCGTGACGTACGTTCCCCAGTTCTCGGCGGCCTCGACGGCTGCTCGCAGCTCGGCTTCAGTGAACGTCGAAACGTCGATCGGGCTGTGAGGGGATGCAACGCCGCCGCCGGCAGTGAGCTTGATCTGCGAGGCGCCCAGCAGAAGTTGCTCGCGGGTGCGGAGCCGCACTTCATCGGGGCTGTCGGCGATGATGCTGCCGCCGACCTGTTCGACTCGCGTCAACTGCCCGCCGACTCGTCGCGGAACCTCAAACGGCTGCCGGAAGTCGCCGTGACCGCTGGTGATGGTGATCATCGCGCCAGACGGAAAAATCCGCGGGCCGACGACCAGGCCTTCATCGATGGCTCGCTTGAGACTGAAGGCCGGGCCGCCCAGGTCGCGCACCGTCGTGAAACCGCGCAGCAAGGTGTCTTCAGCCTCGTCGCTTGCCACCAGCGTCGTGTAACCGACGTCGTTCGCCATGGCCGCGGCCGGCGACGGCCGTACCAGCATCGTGTGCCAGTGGGCATCGATCAGCCCCGGCATGAGCGTGCGTCCGCCGCCGTCGATGATCATGGTGTCGGCACGGCGATTCGTGGGGATCGGCTGGTCGGAAATCTTAGCGATCAGATTCCCTTGCACTAGCACGTTCATCGGCTCGGTCAGGGCTTCCGACTTGCCGTCGAAGACGCGGACGTTCGTGAACAGGGTCGTGGCCTTATTCCCGCCGATCGCGGGCGGCTGCGCCGATGTCCATGAACATGAGGCGATCAGAATCATGGCGATGGGAAGCAGTCGCAGTGTCGGCGTCAGATATCTAGACATCGCGTGAGATCCTATCGAGGTGCCCCGAGGGGCGTACTCGCTACCGGGTGGCACGCCCTAAGGTACTCCGAAGGGCGTGGTGAGGTGCGATTCAGTCTACCACGCCCATCGGAGTACCTCTGAGCGTGCCACCCATGCTCGCCCAACCTGAGCAACGGCTCAGCCCTGGGTCCCCAACTCTCGCAGCAGTTCCAACGTGTAGATGCCCGTGTCGTGGCCGTCGCTAAAGTGGATCGAATAGGCATACCGCCCCGTCGGCGCCATCGCGGTGATGCGTAGCGGCTGCGTCTCCGCCGGGCTCAGCACCGTAAGCGTCGTGGGCGGCGGCGGCGGGGCCGTGCGGCGTTCGCGGCAGGTGGCGCACGGACAGAATTCACGCAGGTCGCGGACCGCGTACTCGCGCACCTGCCCGTCGCTCCAGGTGATGCGCAGGCGGGTGGGGTCCGTCAATTTTAAGTCAGTGGGTTGAACGGTCATGGCGTTGGCTCCGTGCTGCGGCGCTGATCGACAAAGCGGCGACCCTTGCCTTCGAATCGCGGCAGCGACAGCGGCGGCGCCAGGGTCACGTCGATCCGCAGGCCGATTCGCAGGTAAAGCTCCTCGGCGATGCGGGCCGGCTGTTGCAAGTGATCTTCGACTTCAACGCTCAGCTCGTCCATGGCGCCCTGCTTGCGCGCCGTCATGCGATACTCGACCACTTCGGGGAAGCTTCGCAAGATGCTCTCGACGGCGGTCGGAAAAACGTTGACGCCGCGGATGATCATCATGTCGTCGGCCCTGCCGAGGACGCCGCCTTCGAGGAGCACGAAATGGTTGGCGCCCCCCTTAGGCCAAGTGGGCCGGACGAGATCGCCGGTGCGGTAGCGAATGA
>DATMEE010000225.1:0-5526 GCA_035557035.1 Phycisphaerae bacterium | reverse complement strand
AAGGACAAATTTACGAAGCTCGGGCGATTACGATAAAAGCACAAAGGCGCCGCGCCGGTGAGGCATCGGTAGGCTTGTAATTGAGGGCTCCATTGAAGATTGGCGGTAACCGCTTCCTGACGGGCGCGGCTCTGCTTTACTCGGCGGGCTGTTCCGGCGGTCTCCAGGTGCGCTTGGGGGGCTTGACGATCAGGCCCATGCGAATCGCCTTGGCCGACACGAGTACCCGGACGATTTTCCCGTCGATCAGTGCCCGCACCTTTTGAAGGTTCGGCTTGAACTTTCGCTTGGTGATGCCGGTGACCTTGGTGCCGACGCCGCCGAGGTACTTGGCCTTGCCGCGATGGGCATACTGGCGGCCGGCCGTGGTTTTCTTTCCGGTGAAATGACAGACGCGGGGCATGAGACACCTCTGGTTCAAAACAGTTTAGAGTCGGGCGATTATACTGGAAGCGCGTGGATGGGCAAGAGCTGGTAATTTGGCGCTCCGCCGGGGGAGCAGGCTTGGCGATGGTGTGACTTGGCGGTTGAGAGCTGAATCCGCCCCATTTATCGGCCGGGCCTGGGTGCCCGGCGGTTTGCAATTTCCCTCGTCATCGGGCGTTAGGCATTTCGAGGATTGAATGGACGACGCGGCCCTGGCGGACGTGATTCGAGGCGCGCAGCGAGGCGAGCCGGCGGCGTTCGACCGGTTGGTGGACGGCTTCGGCTCGCGCCTGGCCGGCTTTCTGTATCGCCTGACCGGATCGCGGCAGGAGTCCGAGGACCTCGTTCAGGAAGTCTTCCTTCGTCTCGTGCGGACGATCGGCGTCTATGAGCATGATGGACGATTCGAGCCTTGGCTTTTTCGCATCGCGGCGAACCTCGCGCGGGATCGCGCGCGGCGGGCGAAGCGCGGGCCGGGATTCGTTTCGACGAGCAAAGATGCGGGGTCGGGAAATGGCGCACATGCGGGGGGTCCCCCAAGGGGGAGTTTCGGATGCGCCGGGGTCGACGCCGGCCTGATCTTGAATGAGGAGTTGGACACATTGAACGCGGCGTTGCAAAGGCTGCCCGATCAGGAGCGCGAGGTGATTCTGCTCCGGCATTTCTCGGAGATGTCGTTCAAGGCGATCGCGGAATTGACGGGCACGCCGCTGGGGACCGCTTTGGCGCGGGCTCATCGGGGCCTGGGGCATCTGCGGGAGCTGATGTGCGCGGAACCGGAAAGGACATCGGTCGACGTCGGCAAGGCCGTGCCGGGACGAAAGGTTGGCATGAAATGAGCGAACGCGACAAGAAACTCAACGATGAGATTGCCGAGGGCGAACGGTGGTTGGCCGGGTTTGGCAGGCCTGCCGCGTCCGACGAGCTTTTGGCACGGATCAAACAATCGGTTCGACATGAGGTCCTTCGGGTGAATGCGTCGGCGGCGGTCGGCAGATCGTGGAAGCACTGGCATGGCGCCCTGGCGGCTGCCGCGAGCATTGCTCTATGCGTCGGCGTTGCGGGGTACTCGACCCGGTTTCAACCCCTGCAGCGTGCGACGTTGGTTCAGGATTTGGAGCCGGTCGCGGTTGAACGCGAAGTCACGGCGCTGCTTTCCTTTTTGCCGGCGAGCGACGACGAGTTGGCTGAACTTGAGGAATCAAACAGCGATGATGCGTGGGCGCTGGACGGGCCATCGCTGTACGAGGCGATGGAGGCGGCGTTCGAAGATGACGCTTCGGAAAGCGGAGCATGGCGTTCTGACGATTCAACTTCTCGTAATGGGAGAATATCATGATGCGGTTCAGTCTCGAAGGTGGTCGCCGGTTGCTTTGTAGTGCCATTTTGATGGCAGGCATGGCGGGTCTGTCCAGTGCGCTCGCGGACGACGCGAACCGTCCGCCACCGCCCGGCGCGCCGCCTGCAAATGATGACGACCGGCCCCTCGGCGGCCCCAGGGCACGGCATCGCGGCGACGGCCCGGCGGGTGGGCCTCGGGCGGAAGGCGATCAGGATCGCCCCGGCGATCGGCCGCCCCGGTGGCGCGAACGCCGCGAGGCCCGGCGTGGCGAGCGCGGCATGGGTGGGGGCGATGACGGGCCGGCCGGACCGGGCGGCTTCAAGCGACCGCGTGATCGCTGGGATGAAATGCCCGAGATTCGCGAGGAAGTGCTTGCGGAACTGCGCGAGGCGGTGCGCATCGAGATGCCGGAGCTCTACGAGCGGATGCAGCAGTGGCGCGAGCGCGATCCCGAGCGGTACGATCAGGCGCTGCGGCGGTTCTATCCGGCCCTACGCGAATACATGGTGCTCCGAGAGCGGCAGCCGGAGCTGGCCAAGACCGTGATCGAGGAAATAAAAATCGAAATGCGGCTTCGGCGGCTAGGCCGTGAGTATCAGGGGGAGGCAGAGACATCGCCGCGTCGCCTGGAGCTCGACAACGAACTCAACGATCTGGTGCGCCGGCAGATCGACGTCCGCATCGAGCGCCGCGCCGCACGCCTTCTCGAACTGGAAGAACGCCTGCAGCGCGAAAAAGGGGAGATGGAGACCCAGAAGGCGCGCGTCGAATCGCTGATTCAAGAGCGCTTGGAGCGGATCAAGCAGGGGAAACTCGATGAGGCGGCCGGCGAAGGCCGCGGGCGGCGGCCGGCGTTCGGGCCACGCGGTGATCGCCCACGCGATGGCTCCGGTCCTCGGCCACCTCGGCGACACGGCCCGCCACGCCGCGATCCGAAGGGACCGGACGATAAAACGCGAGGTGATTCGAAGGACGATATGCCGCCATCCGACGACGGGGATTTTTGACCGCGCCGTTTACTTTGGAGCGAAGGCAACGTCGTATCAGACTGGTGGGGAAACGGGGGTCTTGGTCGTCGAGGCGCTTCGCGCGGCGCTGGAGGCTTTTGAATCGGGGAAATCGGCGGTCGATGGCATTCGTGCCGCTACGTTGTCACCGAGAGCGGCTTCGATCGAGGGATAAATCGGGAAGAGCTGCACCAGCCGCGTCATTTCCAGCAGCTTTCGGATGTCGGGCGTCGGGTTGACCACGCGCAGCTCGCCCTTGTGCAGGCGCGCCCGCAGATATCCGGCGACGATGCCGCCCAGGCCGCTCGACTCGATGAAATCCAGGCCGGTGAGATCGAGCACGACGACGCGCAGGTTCTCGCCGCCGACTTCGCGCAGTGTGTCGGCCAGCCGCTTGGATACGGTCATCGTGCAAGAGCCGCCGGCGTAGACGACGGCTGCATCGGCCTGCCGATCGACGCGTATGGTAAACGGGGTTTCGTGAACCGGGGTGCAGGGAAGCGTTTCAGCGTTCATGATACGTCACTTTCTGTGCATCACCAGGCGGACCGCGTTGCCGTGTCCGCAGTATTCCACCACGTCGAGATAGGCCCGCATCAGCATGATGCCGCGGCCGTGCGGGCGATCGATGTTTTCGGGGAGGGTGGGGTCGGGCACGGTATCCGGCCGGAAGCCCTCGCCCTCGTCCTCGATTTCAATTTCCACTTTGAGCGGCGTGATGTCGTATCGAACGCGAATCGTCTTTCGCGGGTCGGCCTTGTTGCCGTGGCGAAACGCGTTGGTGATCGCTTCCTCAAGGGCGAGCTTGACGGCGAAGGTCGAATTCTCGCAGTAACCGCAATGGCCGATCTCGGCGAGGATCACCTGCTCGGGCTGCTTTGCCGCGGCGAGATCGTTGGCGACGACGATTTCCTTCAAGGCGTCTGCCCCGCTTTTCATGATTCGCGCGGGTGCGAGCCGAGGCACGCGCGATCAATGTATTCTATGCGCCATTCGCGGGCCGGACGCCGCGCGCCGTGCCGATATTGTCGAATGCCGGGCGGTCGCGGGCCGGCGGATCAGGCTCGGGCGACGGCGCCGAGGCATTTAGAAGCTAGCCCTGGCCTTGTCGATTGAAGGATGAATGTCGAAAAACTTGTTCAAGCGGGTGATCTTGAAAACCTCGTAAATCTGGGCGTTGATGTCGCTGAGCTTGAGCTTGCCGCTCTTTTCCTCGACCTTTTTTCGGAGGGTGATCAGCATGCCGAGGGCGGCGCTGGACAGGTGCTCAACATTCTGGAACGACAACAGCAAATTGCCGCCTGATTTTGAATCGACCAGGCGCGAGAGTTCCTCCTGAATTTCGAGGATGGCGAGTTCATCGAGGATCTTGCGATCGGCGAACTCGACAATCGAGACTCCGCTGATGTCTCGCACTTTCAATCGCGAAGCTTGCTCGGCCATGTGAGTACTCCCGTAAGTCATATTCGCAGCCATGCGTCCAATATAACCGATTATTCAGGTGGCCGCCACACCCGTGCTGGCGGCGTTCTGGGGGCGTTTCGGCTCGCAAAAACCCGGGAACCAAAGATCATGGACCACTGAACTGGCCCGGCTGGCACCCAAGTCATTTCTCAACATCGCGAAATGTTCTCTGGACGAGCGGCGACTGCAACCAGGCCCAACCGGGTTATCCATTGACGCGCGGAAGTCCACCAGAGATCCGCCGCGGTCATCGCCGCGGGTGGCCTGCCGGACCCTTTCCCGTGCCGGACACGCGGGCGCCGCATGCCCCGGCAAGGTTTATTGATTCGCCCCCGCCGCATGCAGTGCCCGTCTCATCGACGCCGAATACGCCGGGTCAGGATCGCCCGCCGGCGGCAACGACTGGTGATTCAGCGGGTTCGGATCGCGCTCCGGCCGCGCCGGACGGCCTTGGCCCCGAGAAAAACCGCCCTGTCAGCCGCGCCCGGCGCTACGAGCAGGAACCGCGCAATGACGCCGGTTCGTCCGGCCGATGAATCCAACGCTTACAGAAAGGAACCACAGATGAGCACGCGAAACTACATCCCCCGCGCTGACCCGGCCTTCGACACCTGGCAGGCGAACTACGTCGCCTACGCCGTCGCGCACCATCGCCGGCTGGACCTCGATGACCGCGACGTGAGCGACCTCGAGGACGCCCAGTCCGCATGGAACAATGGTTTTGGCCAGTTGCCCGAGGCCCGGTCCTTTCTGGCCTCGGTCCTCGCGGAGAAGGATGCGGCGCGCCGCGCCTTCGAGGGGCTGATCCGAAAACTCTCCGGGCAGATTCAGGCCAACCCGGCCATCGAGGATGCCCAGCGGGCGGCACTGGGATTGACCATTCCCGACCCGACCCGTTCTCCGGTCGCCGTGCCGGCCACGTTCCCGGTTCTGTCCATCGACGCCGGCCAGCGGCTTTTACACCGCCTCCGCTTCGTCGACAGTTTATCCCCGCTGCGCCGCGGAAAGCCGGCCGGCGTGATCGCCCTGGAGCTGCGCCAGTGTCTGACCCCGGCCGCCAGTGCAACATCGCCCGCCTTCGCGGGTGGGCCCACCGACCCGGCCCTTTTTGTTTTCGCCGGCCTGTTCACCCGCAGCCCGGCCCGGGTGACGTTTGGCGGCGACGATGCCGGCAAGATGGCCCATTACTGCGCCCGGTGGATCAACACGCGGGCGGAGGCAGGGCCGTGGGGGGAAATTAGTTCCGCCACCGTGGGAGGATGAAACGGCGAAACGTCGAAAAGTCAA